>SCTL01000635.1 GCA_004297495.1 Verrucomicrobiota bacterium | reverse complement strand
CGGTCGTCTTCGACAAACAATTCCTGAAACTCGTCAATCAGCAACAACACACGCGGCATCGCTTCGTTGCCGCCGGCGCGCTTGTAGCCGGCGATGTCCTGCGCACCGAGTTTGCGGAAGAGATCACCACGACGTTTCAGTTCGTCGTCCACGCGCTGCAATACGCTCAGGCCGAACTCGCGGTCGCTCTCAATGGCGATGACGCGCGCGTGCGGCAGCTTGTGCGTGGCGTAAGTCTTGAACTCGACGCCCTTCTTGAAGTCCACGAGGTAAAACTCGACCTGCTCCGGGCTGCACCACAGCGCGAGGTTCGTGATGATGACGTGGAACAAAGTGGACTTGCCCGAGCCGGTCTTGCCGGCGACGAGTCCGTGTTGGCGCGTGCCCTGACCGAGCGCCAGGTATTGCAGCTTCGTCGCGCCGGTGCGGCCAACGGGAACGCGCAGTTCGCTCGTGGTGTCGAGCGACCACATTTCAGATTCAGCAGGCGCGACTTCGCTGAACGGCATTTCGACGCGGTACGAATTCACGCTGGCTTTGCCGATTTTCTGGAGCAACCCAGTGGCAAGCTCGGCATCAGGCGGCGTGTCCAGCGCGAGGTGCACGCCGTCCCAATTCGTTCCCGCCACCGCAAAACCGTCGCCGCGCGGGACGAGCACGAAATTATTTTTACGAAGCTCATCGGGCACGAGTTCCAGTGGCGGCTGGCGGCGTTGATCCCAGTGAATCAGCGTGTGCACGCCGCAACGCGGGCCGCTGGCGATGATGTTTTGCAGCCGCTTCACCGCCACGTCGCTGAAGTTCACCGGAAAATCCGCGATGACGAGGAAGTGATATTTCTCCGCGAGCCGCCCGGCCTGCTCGTTGTATTCGGCGAGCGTGGCGTATTCGTTGCGCAGATACATCTGCGTGACCTTCTCGATGTGCTCGTTGAGTTCGGCGAGGCGTTCCTCGAATTGCGTCTGCTGCGTCCAGATGCGGCTGCTGATGACGCGCTCCTCGAAATCTGCGAGGTGCATGATGCCGGCAAAATTCTGGCCGAGGCCGACGGGATCGAAGATGGTGAACGCCACCTTGCCGGGCGGAGCGACGGTGAGCAGGCGGATGATGACGCTGTTCAACGCGCCGATGATTTGTTCGTGACCGGAATTTTTCGTCTCGAACAAAATCGAGCCTGACTCGGGCACGGCGACGAGCAGTGGCTGGACGAATTTGGTTTCGTCCGGCAGTCGCAGCGCCGCGTCCTGCGGAATCGCGCCGCAAAGTTTCTCCAGGTCCACGTGCAATTCCGCGAAGCGCGCGGCTTGTGCGAAACTTGCGGGTAACTTCAAGTCCTGCCAATGCTCGCCGCGCCACGGCGCGAATTGCGTTTCGGCTGCGGTGCGGGCGGCGCGGAGTTTTTCCAGATCGGGCAGCACGCCATTCGTCCATTCGTGCTCGATGGCGCGGCGCGTTGCTTCGTGCGTCGCGGCTTGCTTCGTCGTGGATTCCGTGTTCGTGGTTTCGAGTTGCTGGCGGGCGGTGGTGGTTTCCGCAATGATGCGATTGCGACTCTCTTTGTGAACTTCCTCGGCACGCAACAGGCGTTGACGGCG
>SCTL01000634.1 GCA_004297495.1 Verrucomicrobiota bacterium | reverse complement strand
GTCGTCCGCGTCACTGCCGCCGAGGTCGTCGCCGATGGTCAGCGTGCCGTTGACGATGCCGGCGGTGGCGGCCGTTTTGGCCAGTTGCAACTCGCCGGTGTTGACGACCGTGTCCCCGGAATAACTGTTCACACCGCTGCCCGCGTAAATGAGGATTCCCGTTTGGCCCTTGGTCACGCCCCCCGTTCCAGTAATGGCGCCGCTGTTGGTGAAAGTGCCGCCGAAGACATTGATGAACACATCGCCGTTGAGAGTTACTGGCCCGGCCCAACTGGCGGTGCTTGACGAACGGAAATCATCGTTGGAAGTCAACGTCAGAAACTCGTTGCCGATATCAACGCCTTGAACGAGCAGAATGGCACTGGCGTGAAGCTCCGTCCGGTTGGTCGAGGAGCCGGTGGCGCCCACAGCGAAGTCGTTCGCAAGGATCACGAAGCCATCAATGGTCAACACGCCGGTAAAGCTATTGGAGCCGGAGAGAGTGAGTTGGCCGACGCCAGTTTTGGTGATGCCGGCGCTGGCGCTGCCTTCGATGATATTTGCGGAGATCAACAAGTCCGGGCTGGCCGAGTCGGTGCCCACGGAGAAGGTGCGCGTCACGCCACCCAGCGAAAGCTGTCCGCTGATGCTGGCGGAGGCAATGGACGGCAGCGAAGTAAGATTCCCGCCCAAGGTCAGCGTGCCTATACCCGTGGTGACAGAACCGCCGCTAAGGGTCAGTGCGGAGATCGTCTCGATGTGGTCGTCCAAATCCCATTTGCTCAACCGGTTCACGGTTACGTTGCCGCTGTCGGCAATTTCCGCCCCAGCGAGGTTGCGAACCGTGCTGGCGGTGATTCCATTCCCGACGATCAGGTCGTGCGGGATCGCTGCGGCCATGACACCAAACTTGGACAGTTCCATCAGCCCATTGGTGACCGTGGTAGAGCCGCCATAAGTGTTTGAAAAAAACCCGCCCAGCGTGTTGGTGCCACCGCCGCCTTTGATCAAGCCTACCGTGCCGCTTAATGTGCCGCCGAAGAACAGCTTTGCCCCCGTCGCCACGTCCACAAAGAAGTCGCCGGGCGAACCCAAGGTGATGTTATTGGAAACCACATTCACGCCCGCCGAGTTGGTCGCTTCAATGCCATTGGTGAGTGTGAGTGAGTTTCCGAAGATGGCGTAACCGCCTCCCGCGCCAGTAAAGCGAATCTGGTTGAGCGTCAGGCTGGAGATATTGTTGGTATTATTGAGCCGGGGTTGGCTGGCGGTGAAGACCAGCGTATCGCCGTTGGTTGGCACGCCAGCCGATACCCAGTTGGCGCTATCGCTCCAGTTGCCGCTGCTGCCGGAAGCACCGGACCAACTCAAGGTCGCCGCTTGAGATACGCCCGGTCGGAGGCCCACAGTGATCGCGGCAAGAAACACGACAGTGGAAATCGGAGTAACTGTCCGATGAGCATGGGATTGGAACTTTGACATAACGAATCCTGGGTCGAGGATTTGTAATCACGTTGGAACTGCTATCGCTTACCACTCAATCCTGATTTTTGCAAACAGAAGTTGGCCCGCCGCGAATCACGAGCGCACCGAAATTCACCGATGACTCGCTCGGATAAAATTCCGGATCACTTCCAGTTCCTCGTCGCCGGCAATCGTGTGCGGTTTCACGAACTCGTGCCACTCGATCTTCAATCCTTCGGCTTTGAGCAGATTCACGTGTTCACGCGTCCGCGCAAACGGCACGACCGGATCAAGCGTTCCATGCGTGATGAGCAGCCGTTGTTGCCGCGCCACTGGCGATAGTTCCGTGAGCAATCGCTCCGGCTCCGCGACGTAGCCGCTGATGCCCACAATGCCCGCCAGCCGATGCGGATAACGCAGGCCCGTCTCGATGGACATCAAGCAACCTTGCGAAAAACCACCCAGCGTTGTCGCTTCACTGGCGAAACCTTGCGCGCGAAAATGGTCGAGCAAATCGCCAAGCATCTTCCGGCTGCGCTCGATGCCCGGCAGCGGATCATCCATGAAATCGTACCAGGAAAATCCGCCGTAGTATTCATCCGGCGCGTTGACCAGCACGTAGTTGAGCCAGGGAAGACCCATCGCCTCGGGCCACCAACGATACCCCTCGATGCTGTCGCCCAAGCCGTGCAACATCACCATCAGCTTGCGTGAATTGCGTTCACGCGCTGGAATCAATTCATAGTCGAGCATTTTGAATTTTGATCGGTGCTCGAACTAGCGACCACCTGGAAGCGACTGGAGAATGTCCGGCGGCGGACTGAGTTCGGAAACTGTCCTTTCAGAGGAAGCGCCGGCCTCCACCCACCACTTCAGCAAGGCGATCTCCGCCTCGGACGGCTGCGCCTTGCCCACCGGCGGCATGTGATCATCGGAATCTTCGGGCAGCAACAAGCGCTTGATCATTTCGCTCTCGTCCGGCTTGCCGGCGACGACGATCGCGCCGTTCTCACTCCCCTTCATCAGGCGCTCGAAATTGTCCATGCGCAATTGCGCCTTGGATTTCTGCGGGCCGTGACACGACACGCAATACTTGTCCAACACCGGCCGCACCACCGCAACGAAAGCGGGTTGATTCAACACATCGCCAGAAAACTTCACCGTCTGCTTCCCGCCCAGCAATCGCTTCAACGGCGCGGGCGCAAACTCCGCCAGATAATCCGCGCCGTGCGTCAGCGAGCCGCCAAAATGTCCGGTCACCGCCACGAGCAGCACGACCACCGGCACGAGCGCGCGATACGCTTTGATCAAACCCACGCCATGACACACGAGCAGCAACACCGATCCTGCCGCCACGCCCACGCCCGACCACCGATGCCACGCGAGCGCACCGGCATCATAGCCGCCGCCATCCGCCAGCAACCATCCACTCGCCGCCGACCCGCACGCCACGAGCGCGGAAGCCACGAGCACCAGCGAACGCGCGCCGGTGAGATGCTTGAAGCGCGGCTTGAGCGCCGCGAGTTCGAGCACAGCCAGCAGCACAAGAAAACCAATCGGCAAATGCACCAACGCCGGATGAAAGCGTCCGACGAACTGGCTGAATTCAAATCCGGATTCAGTCATGGCAATTTGGTTTGTTGCAAGGCCTGCAAAGTGGGAGGCAGATTAAGCAGCCCGAGTTCGAAGGCAAAGTTGTTTTGTTTTCGTCGCGCCTCAAAACTACGCCCGTCTTGGTCGCGGCTGGTTTAGCTCAGCGAGAAGTCGTTCCAACCGCCGGCCGTACTCGACAAAATTCTTTTTGGCCGCATCGTCAGTTCCCGCCTCGGCATTTGGAGCATGAAACACGGTCACCATGTGCGGCTCGATGCTGATCCCGCCGTCATAGCCGCGCGCCAAAGCGTCCGCCAGAATCTCGCGCACTCTCCCCTGCCCTTCGCCCGGCCAATGATACGACTCCGCCAGTTTGCTCGCGTCCCACGAGGCATCCTTCACATGAATATGCACGACGTGCTCGCGAACGTTCGTCCAAAACTCCCACGCGTCCTGTCGTGGCCAGGGTTTCGGTTTGCTGCGGTCAGGATTGAAGACCGGATTGGCCGGGTCAAAGACAAGTTTCAATCCCGGGCATTGGTCGAGCAACTCCAACGTGTGCTGCCAACTCATGCCGCCGTAGTTCATGCAATTCTCGTGCAGCGGTTGCAGGCCCGCGTCCAAAAACATCCGCGTCACCTCCCGCACGCGCTCGAACACCTTCGTCGGAATCCGGAACTCCTCCTCACCCGGCTTGAAACTCATGATGCGAACGAACTTCGTCCCGAGCCGTTTCATCCGCGGGATGGCGCGACGCACTTCCGCCAGCGTAACCTCGTACGGCGTCTCTACCGTCTTCGCCCAATTCATGATCGCTGAGCCGAAGCAATGCACACTGATGCCGGCGTCTTCGAGTTGCCTCACCGCCGCGTCAAACGCCGCATCAGGAATGTCGTGAAAGTTCGCCTTCGCGCAGCCCGCCACTTCCACCGCGCGCATTTCGATGGCGCGCCAGCTTAGTTCACAAACGCCGGCCAGTTGGGATTCCAG
>SCTL01000633.1 GCA_004297495.1 Verrucomicrobiota bacterium | reverse complement strand
CGGCGACGAGCTTCAGCTTCAATTCGCTGGCGCGGGCGGCTTGAAGCGCACCATCATCGAGCCGACGGTCAACCGCCCCGGTCTCGTACTCTCGGGGTTCACCAAATATTTTGCGTACAAGCGCGTGCAGGCGCTGGGCAATGCGGACGCGTATTACTTGAAATCGCTTTCTGCGGAAGAGCGCCATCAGTGTTACGCAAAACTGCTCGCCTACAAAATCCCCTGCCTCGTCTTCAGCCGGAATCTCCGTCCCGACCGCCAGTTGCTCAAGGCCGCCGAGGAGCACGACGTGCCGATCTTCCAGACGCCGCTCATCACGATGCGGTTCATCAACCTCGCGACGCTGGCGTTGGAGATGATGTTTGCGCCGCGCGGCACGGAAATCGGCAGCATGGTGGACATTCTCGGCGTGGGCGTGATCATCAAAGGCGAAAGCGGCATCGGCAAAAGCGAGAGCGTGCTGGCCTTGCTCGAGCGCGGTTACAGTCTCGTCGCCGACGACGTGACCAAGGTCACGCTCGTGGATGGCCGCGACGTGATGGGCACGAGCGCCGAACTCACCCGCAATCACATGGAAGTCCGCGGCATCGGCATCATCAACGTCGCCGCCATGTTCGGCGTGAAAAGCATCCGCAACGAGAAGAGCGTGAATCTGGTGGTCAGTTTGAAACAGTGGGAAGCCGTGCCGGACGTGGATCGCCTTGGCATGGAACAGGAGTTCGTGAAGATTCTGGGGATTGAAATTCCGCACATCACCATCCCGGTCCGCCCCGGTCGCGACCTCGCCCGGCTGGTGGAAGTCGCCGCCTTCCATACCAAGCTCAAAATGTCCGGTTACAACGCAGCCAAGGATTTGAATGACCGGCTCGTCGCCAAGATGACCGGCGCCAACAAGCTTTAGAAATCAATGGCGCAACCGCCGCCGGTCGGTTACTTGTAATGCGCAGCCGATGAGTTTGAAAAAGCCGACAGAGAAACACGGCGCCGTGAGCAAGGAGCTGACGGTCGTCAACAAGCTGGGCATCCACGCCCGGCCCGCTTCCATGTTCGTCCGCACGGCCAACCGCTTCGAGTGCGAAATCTTCGTCGAGAAGGACGGTGAAAAAGTGAATGGCAAAAGCATCATGGGCTTGATGATGCTCGCCGCCGGCCCGGGCAGCAAACTCACCGTCCACGCCGAGGGCGACGATGCGGCCAGAGCGGTTTCTGAAATCGAGGAACTCCTCAAAAATAAATTCAACGAAGATTAGTCACATGGCCGCCCCGAATCTTGATGTCAAATACGTGGCGCACCTCGCGCGGTTGCAACTCACGCCCGAGGAGGAAAAGAAATTCGGCGAACAACTCGGCCACATCCTGGAGCACATCGAGAAGCTCAATCAACTCGACGTCTCGTCCGTTGAACCCACCGCGCACGCGGTCCCGCTCGTGAACGTCACGCGCCGCGATGAAGTCACGCCCTCGCTGCCGCACGAGGACGCGATGCGCAACGCGCCGGCAAAGCGCGATGGACTGTTCATTGTGCCGAAGATTGTGGAGTGAGTTGGGCGTGCGGGCTTCAGCCCGCTTCAACGTCCGTAGCGATGCACGGTCGGACCTTTCCAACCTGACTCCCGTTTCGGGAACCGAAGCGGCGTGAACGCCGCGCTCCTAACCTACTTCGCTCCCAGCAATTTCTGTTTCCGATCCTCCGGCAGCGTCGTGCCGTTGATCCACGCGCGCGCTTTCGCCGCGTCGGAGCGCATCCACTGGCGGCCGACTTTTTCGATCGAGGAAAACTTTTGCTTCTCGTCCGTGAGCGAGTCCACCCACGTCGAGGCCATCGCCGGCGAATCGCGATACACGCGGTCCACGTAGTTGCGAATGTTCGTCTGCTTCGCTTTGTCATCCGGCAACGTGGCGAGAAATCTTCCCGCCGCCTCGGGATTGCTGTTGGACCAGGTCTGCAAAAGATTGCCGATGGCCTTATCCTTCAAGTCGCCGCTGGGAAACTGGTTGACCCATTCGGCCGCCGCGCTGGGGTCTTTGTAGCTCCATTGACTCACGGCCTGTGACACGGCCTTGTTCTGCGCTTCGCCCGCCGGCAGATTCACCGCGAACGTGGCGGCTTCGAGCGGCGATTTGTTCGCCAGCCCGCTCACCATGCCGCTGATGAACGCATCCCGCGATGCGCCTTCCGGCAACTTTTGATAATAGGCTTTTGCAGCGGAGGCATCGGTGCCGGCCCACGACGAAGCGACGCTACTGAGAAAACGATTCTGCTCCTCGCCCGCGCTGAGATTCTTCGTGGCAAAATCCAGCGCGGCCTGCGGATCGTGACGCGACCAATTGGCCGCGAGCGAACTCATCGCATCGGTGCGCGCGCCGCCTTCGGGAAGTTTCTGCAACCACGCCAGCGCGGCGGGCACGTCGGTGTCCGCCCATTGACCAGCGATCTGCTGGACAAACCGGTCGCGCGATTCGCCGGCGGGCATCGTCAGCGCATATTCGGAGGCGGCTTTGGGATCGTTGCGCGCAAGCTGCCAGGAAAGATTGTTCAGCGCGTTGCGCCGGTCCTGCCCGTCGGGCAGAGTTTGCAGCCACGCGATGGCGTCTTTCGTCTCACCGTTCTGCATGAAACCGTTCGCGATCTGCCAGACGACGTTCCCCAATTCGCCGGGCGGCAAAAGTTTCGTGAGTTCGGCGGCGGTCTTCGGGTCCTGATACGCGAGGTTGTTGACGACGCTCTGGACGATTTTCTTCCGCTCCGCCGATTCCGGCATGGCCTGGATGTATTGCGTGGCCGTCTTGGAATCCTCCTGCATCCACGCGCCGATGACCGAGCCGATGGCGCTGTCCTTGAACTCGCCGGCGGGAATGGTCATGGCGTATTGCAGCGCGGCTTTCGGATCGGCCTGCGCCCAACTGGAACAAACGGAACTCAGCGCCATCTCCCGCGTTTGTTCATCGGTGATTTGCTGCGCGGAAGCCAGCGCGGCGGCGGGTTCAGTCTGCGCCCAGGCGGACATGATGGAGGAAACCGCGCTGCGTTTCTGATTGGGATTGGCGAGTTGCGCAGCGTAAGCCAGCGCGGCGCCGGGATCGGTTTGCGCCCAGTTGTTCATCACGGAGAAGAGCGCGCTTTGCTTTTGATTGCCGTTGGGCAACTGCTCGACCCATTGGGCGGCGGCCATCGGATCTTGCTGCGCCCACGCGGAGGCGATGGCGGAGAAGGCCTGATTGCGGAGTTCGGAATTAGGAATTTCAACAGCGCGCAACGCGGCTTCGGCGGGATTTTTCTGCGCCCACGAACTGAAGATGCTTTGCACCATGCCCCAGCCGAAACCGTAGCGATTGCCGGTCAGTCCGTTGCTGATCATGAGATCGAACGCCTGCTGCGGGTCGGTCGCCCCGAGCGCGGACACGACCTGGCTCAACGCCTGGTTGCGCGCCTGGCCGGCGGGAAGTGTCAACGCGTAGGCCAGCGCCGCTTTCGCATCTTTCTGCGCCCAACCGCTGACCACCGTGCCCAGCGCATTGTCGCGCTCGCGCTTCGACGTCAGCTTGTTCGCATAAGCGAGCGCCGCCTCGGGGTCCAACTCCGCCAGCCGCTCGAGCAGGCCGTAGCGCATCGTCTCGCGCACTGATTTCGCCGCGTTGGTTTCCATGAAGGCCAGCAACTCCGTCACTTCCTCCCGCGACAGGTTCTGCACCGACTCCCAACTCTTGCGCCAGTCCGGGTTGTAATACTCCAGCGACTTCATGCCGCGGATTTTTTCCTTCAGCTCGGCGAGCGAATAATATTTTCCCGGTTTGCCGGCTTCGGTGTCTTTGGCGCTGGCAGACGTGCCGGCTTTTTTCTTCGCGGATGAAGACGCGGTCCCTGTCGCGCCGGATTCGTTGGCGGCTTCGGCGGAACTGCCAGAACCGGCGGCGGCGGGCCTGGCTTGCTGGCGTCCGACGAAATAGCCGCCACCAGCGGCGAGCGCGGCGACCAGAATGAGGGGCAGGAGATTTTTCATTGGAATTGTTGGAGTTCGGCGAATCGTATTGAGCGGATTGGAAATGTCGAGTGCTCGATAGTTATGGCTTGGTCACACACTGAGACAGCCCGTTGGCGATTTTGTTACAAGGAAAATTCAATTTCTGTGTTGGACCACGCCGACTGCAGCTTTCGCGGCGTGATTCCTCAAAGGATTTGTCAGAATTCAAATGAGTCTGATCTGCTAATCGCTTGGTCGTCTTCGTCCATTGTGGCAGAATCTGATTCACGACCTGTTGAAGCACATGCAGCTTTGCCGCATCACAACTCTGACGCTTTGCGCCGCCGCCCTCGCCACGGCTTCCGCGCGCGCGGCGGACGCCGCCGCCACGCCGGAGGGCGAGCTTCCGCCCGCAACGTCGCGCAAGGTTGATTTTGCCAGGGACCTCCAGCCGCTCTTCGCCGAGCGTTGCTACGATTGTCACGGCGAGAAGAAACAGGAGTCCGCCTTCCGCGCCGACAACCGCGCCGATCTGCTCAAGGGCGGCGATCATGGGCCGGCGCTCGTCGTCGGCAAGAGCGCGGAGAGCACGATGGTGCTGGTGCTGGCGGGCTTGCATGAAGACATCGCCGCGATGCCGAAGAAACGCGAGAAGCTCACGCCGGAACAGATCGGCCTCGTCCGCGCGTGGATTGATCAAGGCGCGGAATGGGCGGAAGCCACGATCGCGAAGAAGCAATACAACACGAAT
>SCTL01000632.1 GCA_004297495.1 Verrucomicrobiota bacterium | reverse complement strand
CATCAACACGGTGATCAGGTTGCTTCTGATCAGTTCCTTGAACTCCGGAAGTTTCAAGTAACTGATCGCCGGCATTTGCCAGAGATAAACCGCCACGAACAACGCGACCGCGAACTGCACCCACAACTTCACTTGCGGCGGCGCGCCACCGCCGGTCTGCCGGAGAATTTTTGCGTAGTCGTCGTAGAACCCCAAACCCGTGAGCACCAGCACGACGAGCAGCGTCAATTCCACGAGCGGATTCCACTGCGCCCACAACAAGGTGGCGAGGGTGAGCACCATGATGATCAGCAAACCGCCCATCGTCGGCGTTCCCTTCTTGCTGAGGACGCGCGTCTCGAAATCCCCTTTCTGCGTCGCGATGTCCACGTAATCCTGGCCGAACTTCAGTCGTTGCAGCCACGCGATCACTTTCGGCCCGAGCCACCAACTCAACAGCAACGCCGTGATCGCCGCGCCTGCGCCCCGCACCGTGATGTAGCGGAACACGCGCAGCGGCGAGGCGAGATGTTCCCATCCCGTCCCTTCCGACGTTTTCAACAGCCACTGGGTTAAAAAATAAATCATGCTATTTCCCGCTGCCGCTGCGCAGCGCCATCGTCACGCGTTCCAACCGGCTCGCGCGCGACGCTTTCAACAACACCGTGTCGCCCGGTTTCAAAAAAGATTTCAACGCCGTCGCCGCCGCGCCGACATCGCCAAACTCCAGAACGCGGTTCAGTCCCGCCTCGCGCGCGCCGTTCGCCATCACCGACGCCATTTTTCCCACGGCAAACAATTGCGCCACGCCCAGGCGCGCGGCGTTGCGCCCGACTTCCACGTGCGCCGACTCGCTGTGCGCGCCGAGTTCCGCCATGTCGCCCAGCACTGCCACGCGCCGGCCTTTGCACGGCAACTCCTGCAACACCTGCAATGCCGCGAGCATCGAATCCGCGTTCGCGTTGTAAGCGTCGTCCAGCACGTGCACGCCGCCCGTTTCCCAAACTTCCATCCGCATCTTCGCCGGCGCGCACGCCGCGAGGCCCTGCAAGATTTCTTCACGGCTCAATCCCAACTCTGCACCGAGCGCAATGGCGAACAACGCGTTCAACGCCTGATGCCGCCCCACGAGCGGCACGCGATACGACCGGCTGAAATTTTCATCCGGCGCATCCACGCGGAAACTCGTGCCCTGCCGGCTGATCCGCACATTGCGCGCGCGCCACTCACAGCGCTCGCTCAAACCCACGCGCACCACGCTCGCCTTCGTCCGCTGCGCGATGCCGTCCGTCCACTCACTGTCGCCGCTGATGAACAGCTTTCCGTCCGCTGGCAGCAACTCAGCCAGCGCGCCTTCTTCCTTCGCCACGCCCGCGACGTCACCGAAAAATTCCAGATGCTCGCGCCCAATGCTGGTGATGACACCGAAACGCGGTTGAATCATTTCCACAAGCGGTGCGAGTTCGCCCGGATGATTCGTTCCGACTTCGAGCACAGCGGCTTGATGCGCTTTTTCCAGCCGCAGCAACGTCATCGGCACGCCGATGTCGTTGTTGAAACTCGCTTCGCTCCACAGCGTCGCGAGTTTCTGTTTCAACACTGAAGCGATCAGCTCTTTCGTGGTCGTCTTGCCGTTCGATCCGCCGATGGCAATGACCGGCAGATCGAATAGCCGCCGATACGCCGCGCCCAACTGCCCCAGCGCGGCACGCGTGCTGGCAACTTGAATCACGCCACACTCCGGCAGCGCCGCTAGCCGGCGACCCTGCTCAATGACGACCGCGACCGCGCCCTTCGCCGCGACTTCATCGAGGAACGCGTGTCCGTCAAACTTTTCTCCGGCAAGCGCCACGAACAGATCACCCGCCTGCGCGCTACGCGAATCCGTGCAGACGCGTTGGAACTCCGACGCCGACGCGGCGCGTATGATTTCGCCGCCACAAGCGGCGATGGCAAATGCTAAGGAACTCGTTTCCACTTTTCACTTCAGTGCGAACGTCGCCGTAACCACGGCGGTAATGGTTTTGTTCAGCGAGGAGGTATCGTTCATTCCCTCCCAACTGGTCTGCCCGCTGTAGGGCGGTGTAATCTGGATGACGCCCATGTCGGCATCGTGCATTTGCGCGAGCGCGCGTCCGCCTTGCGAGGCGATTTGCTCGGCGCGGGTGCGGGCGTCTTTGGCAGCTTCGGCCAGCATTTCGATCTTGGCCTCCCCGGCTTTGGTGTAAATGAATTCGGGTGATTGCGCGGTGAACAACACGCCCTCTTCGACGAGTCGCACGCAGCCGCTGTCGAGGCGCGCGATCTGGGTCACGTCGCCAGTCTCCACGCGCACACTTTGGGTCAGACGGTAGCCGGCGGTTTCTTTGCGAATGTAAGTATTGTTCGTGTTCGAGATGGTGGCGGTCAGTTCCTCGATGGTAATGGGTGTGAACGAAAAATTCGTGACGCTTTGCGCGGTGAGGAACTGTTCCACCTTGGCGGCATCCGCGCGCAATCGGCGCTGGGCGTCGAGCAGGGTGCTTGCCTCAACCGTGAACGCGCCGCGCCAGATGGCGAGGTCGGAGGTGATGTTTTTCCGCGCCGAACCTTTGACGGTGATGAGTTGGGAATTCCTGATCTTCAACCACGCGCTCGTGGCCAGCGCGGAAGAAAACAGCAAACCCGTCGCCAGAAACAAACCGGCAAGCATCCCGAACAAGTGTGGGCGCGGAGCAGGGTTCATGTGGTGGGAGGTCGTAAAGGATTCATAAGTCCGCTCGCGAACAACGCCCACGTGGCCGCCTGCGCCTGCGCGGGCGTCACGGGCAATGCGTCGCTGAACCGGACGTCGCGAATCTCCGCGCGCGGAGAAAGGGCGTTGGTTGCGGCCTCAGTTTTCCCGATCCGCGTGGCGCGCGGACCGGACGCGGCATTGCCGCCCAGCGCCGCCACGAACATGCGATGCGTAATAAACGAGTGTGCGCTCATAAATTCAGCGATTAGCCAGACCCCGCGCCGCCACGGTGCGAATCGGGGCCGGATCCGTCCCGACAATCGGCGCATCCGCGTCCGCCGGCTGTAGCGATTTCTCGGGGCGGATGTTCAAATAGTTGGCGGCAGCTTCCGCAATGCGCTTGAAGGCGGGAGCCGCCGCCTGACCGCCGTAGTAACCGTTCTTGGGCTCGTCGAGCACCACGGAAATGCACAGTTCCGGATTGTCCGCCGGAAAAAATCCGATGAACGAGGAAATGAATTTGTCCGCCGCATAGGTTCCGTTGACGACTTTCTGCGCTGTGCCCGTTTTTCCCGCTACGATATAATTGGTGAGCGCCGCGCCCGCCGCCGTGCCTTCCGGCGTCGCCACTTTTTTCAACGCCTCGAC
>SCTL01000631.1 GCA_004297495.1 Verrucomicrobiota bacterium | reverse complement strand
AGTTGTCGGCGATGCGCCCGCCAAAGGTCAGGGTCTGGCCGCTCGCAACGCCAATGGTGCCGCTTCCGGAACCGCCCGCCGGCCCGAGCAGGATACCACGATTGGCATTCAACGTGAATCCGGTCGCGATTTGCAGCGTGCCGCCGTTGAGAACCAGGTTGTCGGGAAAATAACATCCGGGGGCCGTGGCCAGGTTACCGTCGGCGGAAACTTGAAGTGTACCACCGTTGATGATGGTTGATCCGCCGTAGGTGTTCGCCCCGCCGAGCACCAAGGTGCCGCTGCCAGTCTTGATCAGCGAACCCGGGCTGGCGGTCGCCGTGGTGGCAGTCGATGAATTCACACCACTGGCCACGATGCCGTTATAGGTCAGTATTTGACTCGCGGCGACGGAAATGGTGCCGCCGTTGAACGCATTGGAGATTCCAAGGAACACGCCGCGGTTGGCGTTCAGCGTGAAGCTGGCAGTGGCGTTCAAAGCACCACCGTTTAGGACGATCATGCCTGCGGTGGTAGCGCCGGGAACTCCCCCAAAGGCGCTATCCGCGCTGACATTGAGCGTTCCGCCAGCGATCGTGTTGGTCCCGGTGTGAGTGTTCACGCCAGCGAGCGTTGCGGTGCCGGAGCCGGCCTTGGTCAAAGAGAGCTTGCCAGTTCCGTTGTCGGCCACGACGGCGTTTACGAGAATGTCGTTCGCGGAATTGTTGATGAGGATGAGTTCACCCGTGGTATTGGCGGCTCCGCCTGCCGTGAGCACACCCGAATTGGCCGAGGTGCCGAAAGTCACGCCTTGCTTGCCGGAGGGCACAAGCACGCCGCCGACCGCACCAAGACGCAAGGTGCCGATGGATGTGTCAATCGTCGCCGCACTGGTCGTGTTTTGCAGCAGCGTATTGATGGTCGTGGTAGCCGCGCCGAGCGTGATGTTGCCGCTGCCGCTGGCGGTGTTGAGACGGACATTGGAGGTCGCAGCGTCGGCGATCGTGCTACCGAGCGCGTCAACATCGGTGTAGCCGGTGTAGGCCGTGATCGCGGTATCGGCGGCACCGGAGGCGACAGTATGCGCCCAGTTCGCGCCCGCAATGGTGGCGTACGGGAGAATTCCATTGATGTCATTATTGTCGCAGTCCGCAATGGAGGCCGCGCCAAAATCCACCACACCGCCGCGGTTGCGATTGATCGTGTTCATCCGGAGCACGGACGTGCCGCTGCCGCGCGTGATGCTGGAACTGCCGGGCGCAATCGCGGTGAAGCCGATGATTTCCGTGTGCGAACCGCCGTTCAAGTTTACTGTGCCACCCGCCAATACCAGCGCGCCGGCATCCGGAAGCTTGGAGTTGTTCGCGGTGGAATAATCGAGCGTCAATGTGCCCGCACCAACCGTGGCGAGGCCCGCAAAAGTATTCGCTCCTCCAGCAAGCGTCCATGTGCCACTGCCATTTTTCACGAGGGTGACGGTGCCGGCCGCGCCGCCCGCGATGACGCCACTGATCGTTCCGTTGCCAGAACCGCCCAGCACGTAGTTGCGCGTTCCCGTATTGAGAGTCAGCGTGGCCGTGGAAAGGGTCAGAGACGAACTCGCTTCGGAATTGATCATGTAAATACTCCCCCCCGCGCCACTGGTAATCGTGCCCGAAAGTGTGTTGTTGCCGCTGATGCTCTCGAAGGCGGCCGTTGGATTGTGCCGGCAGGTGAGCGCAATCGGGTTCGCGACCGTGATGCCGCCGGTCAATTCGACGCGCGGGCTGGTCAGATTGCCTTGGGTGGCAAACGTAATTGTTCCCGCCGCCGCGCCCGCGCCGGTGCTGGAAGCAAGACGCACAGCGCAGCTTCGGTTTGCGGTGGCTCCGCCGACGGTGAGACCACTGAAGCTGTTGTTACCAGAAAGCGTCAGCAGACCCATCGGGCTGGACGCGTCTTGAACGGTGAGCAGAAACGCGCCGCCGATGTTGGCGCTGATGGTGGCGTCCACATTGGCGGTGAAAGTCCGGGCAGCACCGAGGGAGAGTGTGTTGCCGCCGCCCGCAATCGTATAGTAGTCCACGCTGGGCGCGTTGAAGGTCAAATTCCCACCCAGCGTGATGGCGCTGCCCAACGTGACCGTCCCGGCCGGGCCGGAGGCGTTGCCAAAAATCGGCGTGTCGGTGCCGCTGACGAACAAGGCATTGGCCGCGCCGGTCCACCAGTTATTCGCGACGGTGTTCCACGTGCCCGAACCGTCTTGCGCACCGCTCGTGCTCGTGTCGGCGTCCCACGTCAACGAGGCGGCCGTCGCCAGCCAGGGACAGACCATGGCGGCGGCGAGCAAGGCGGTGAGTCGGGTTAACATTCTTTTGGAGTTGTTCATAATTGAATGCAGCGTCGGGTGGGTTCAGGTTTTTGCGTCGCGTTGTTCCAATCAAATTCTTGTTTTGCTGGTAACGTGAGGCCGGCACGGCAGCACAGCTGAAAAAATCAAACCCGTTTCAACCGGGCTTCTCGCCGACTCTCGTCAATTCGGCTCTGCGTTACTTCTGATGGCGATGAGAGAAGGTTGCGCGCATTCCGCTCGAACGGTCAATTACCCGGACGGGTAATAAATACCTCGCTGACCGCATTCTCGTCGCTGAATGCCTTCGAAGCACCAGTTTCAGTGTCAATTCTCAGGACGACTGCGTGAAGATCACGCACCGATAGCTCAGGAAACGGAATTTGCCGCACGAATTCGCGGCTCAGTGGCTGGCCCGTGCCTTGCTAAACATCAGGCATGGTCAGCATTGCGTTCAAAGTCAAACAGCAGAGTGGCGACTACGTCAAAGCGACAATCGTCCCCGCGAACCATACGGAAGAGCCGCACTTCGGCCTGCTCGATAGCGTGATCATTGGGTTCTTCCTCCTGTGCGTCGGCGGACTCGTTGCGCTTTGCCTGGCGTAATTCCCCGCTCACCGGCCCAGCTCGCCCGCGCGCGGCGCGACGAGCTTGGGCGAAACCGGCGCGGCGTTCGTCTTCGTCTTGAAAGCCGAACGCAGCAACCAGTGTCGCTTCAATCCCTGCACCAGATCGTCGGCGTGCACCACCGCGTCGGAAACTTCCTTCAACATGTTCGTGTTCGCCTGCACCTGCGCGTTCAAGTTGCTCGTGATGCCGGCCAGATGATCCAGCGTGCGGGAAAAATTTTCCGCCAGCGCGGTGAGATTCGTGTCGGCATTGTTCAACGTCACGTTCAACTGCCGGTTCAGATTCGTCGGCAACAACCACTCGCCCAACGCGCCCGGCGCGCGCAAATCCGCGCTGATCAAGGCAAAATTCGACGCCGCCGGCCGGACTTCCGCCGCCAGCGCGTTAATATTGGAAGTCATCGCCGCCGTGTTCGTGAGCACGGCGATGATCTTGTTTGTGAGATCGAGAATCCCCGGCAGCGCCTTCTCGATTTGTGAAACCAGTTTCTCCGCGCGCTCCGTCAGCGCCGGCGTTTCATCTCCCGGCAGCCAATAGATATTGGTCCGGCCATAAAAATCATAACGTCCTTCCTGATCGTTCCAAACCGCCGTCGGCGATTTGCGGGTCGCGGTCGTCTCGAACACCAGGAAATCTTTCCGCCCAACTGCGGCGATCCGCGTGATGGTCTCCGACGACAACCCGCCTTTCGTGGCGCGCAGAATCCGGTTCGTGTCGCCCTCGTAAATGTCCTCGGCCAGTTGCCACTTCTCCAGCTTTGGCAGATTCTTCGCCTCCTCGATCGTCACCCGCCGCATCGGATGAAACTGATACGTCGCGTAGCCGTTCGTCCCCTTCGTGACTTCGAGCACGCGCTTGAACAAGTCCGCCGTGGCCATGCGCGCGAGCGAACCGTCCGTCCAGAGATAGCCGTAGTTCGGTTCGATGATTTCGAACTGCACGAACACGTTGTATCGGTCGCCGGGCGGTTGCGGCTTCACCTCCGTGATGCGGCCCACTTCAAAACCCATCATCATCACCGGATCGCCCACGCGCAGTCCGGACGCGCTGTCCACCATCGTGTAATACGGCACGTGCGTTTTGAACCAGCCTTTGCGCTCGGCGGTGTGCCGCAAATAATACGCGAAGCCGAACACCAGCAGCCCGATCGCCAGCAAAACAAACCAGCCGACCGCGCGCTCCACGCGACTCAGCCGCGTGCGCAGTTGTGGGGTCAGGTCTTGCAAGGCCATGGCGCTAGGGAGAAAACGGTTTTAACCACGAAACACACGGAACACACGAAATTGCGGAATGAAAACATTCTGTCAGCAAGGCGCGAATTCCACACCCAGTCTGTTCGGTGTGCTTTTCGTGTGGTTCGTGTGTTTTGTGGTTCACAATATC
>SCTL01000630.1 GCA_004297495.1 Verrucomicrobiota bacterium | reverse complement strand
GCAATGGATTGTAACAGGTTGAGGCGGTTTATGTCCAAAAATAGTGTTGTCAACCGGCCGTCGTTCCCCTAGTTTCGCCGGAAATGCACCAAGTTGGTGCGGGGCCAAACCGTTTTTGACCCCGTTAGCACGATAGCAACATAGAAAAATAACTAACATCGGAGGAACCAGATGAAGTTTAATAAATGGACAATCGGTCTGGCCGCGGTCGGCGCAGTCAGCCTCGTATCAGTCGCTCAGGCGGAAGAGAAGATGAACGCCGTGCAAACGGCCCTCTCCTCGACCACCATCAGCGGTTACGTCAGCGTATCGGCGGAGTGGAATCCCGGCACAGGCCCCAACCACGGCAGCTACTCGTTCAGCAGTGGCAAGGCGGACGGCTTCAACCTTGACGTCGTCAAGTTGACCATTGCCAAGCCGCTCGACGCCTCGGACGAATGGTCGGCCGGTTACAATGTTGACCTGCTCTTCGGCCCGGATGCCGTCGGCTACAACCCGTCAACCCTTGGTAACAGCGACAGTGACTTCGGCATCAAGCAAGCCTACGTGAACCTGCGCGCGCCCATCGGGAACGGCGTCGAGTTCAAGGTCGGCGTGTTCGACACCATCATCGGCTATGAATCCTTCGACGCGGGCAGCAACCCGAACTACACCCGGTCCTACGGCTACACCATTGAGCCGACCGAGCACACGGGCTTGCTTGCCACTTACCGGATCAGCGACCTGATCACGGTTTCCGGCGGCATCGCGAACACCGTGGACGCAGGCATCAATAACCGCGGCCCCTCGGAAACCCGGAAAGCCTACATGGGCTCAATCGCGATCACCGCGCCCAAGGACCTCGGCTTCCTCGAAGGCTCAACGCTCTACGCGGGCGTCGTGACCGGCACCTCCAGCTCGGGCGACAACTCGGACAACTACTACGTTGGCGGCACGCTCGCCACGCCGGTTGCCGGACTGAAGCTCGGCGCCGCGTTCGACTTCCGCGACAACCACGCGTCGGATGACATCTATACGTTCGCACTCTATGCCTCATTCCAGGCCTCTGAGAAGTTGAGCCTCCACGCTCGTGGTGAATACGTTCACGCCCAAGACACCGACCAGGTCTGGGCCGCTACAGGCACCGTTCAATATGACCTGTGGAAGAACGTCATCAGCCGCGCGGAAATCCGCTGGGAGAACTCCGAAGTCGGAGCTTACGGCAGTGGCTCGGCGCACAACGACGTGCTCATCGCCGGCAACTTGATCTACAAGTTCTAAGCTGAGACTCGAATTCACAGCCCCTTCCGCTCCGGCGGAAGGGGTTTTTTGTTTCCCGGGACCGAATCCTCCTTTCAGCCAAGTCAACCTTCCCATCATGGACCCGCGTTCGTCGGGGCCGTTTGCTTCGGCTTGGTGCCCGGCCATACGCCGCGATTCACACGGTTCGTGTTTCGCAACGGCAGGCTGGCGTTGGTACGAGGGGCGTGCCCGGCCAGATACTCGGTAAGCGAAGGCAGGTTGAGATAATCCACCGCCGCCAGCAGCGCCGCTTTTTCCTCCGCCTCCTCCGTCTGCGCGGCCAGTTCTTGCAATCGGGGCGTGATCGTGCGGTCGCCAAATTGCACCGCCGCCTCCAGCGCGCCCTTGCGGATTCTTTTATCCGGGTTGGTCAATTCGGTGAGAATGGCGCTCAGCGAATTCGCATCATCATTCATCGCCAAGTCCATCAACTCAGCGACGCGTTGCTCGACGTACTCTTCGTGATTGGTCTCCATGATTGTGACCGCCGCCCGCGCGTTGGTTAGAACAACGGCCGTTTCTTCCGCCACGGGCAACGCAAGCGCAGTTGTCGGCGCCATTGCGACGAGTGTCCGACCACCTGGCCGATCTCCTTCGTCTCCCGCCGCGAGCCGGCGATTCCGCGTCGAGACCATCAGCACCGCCAGCAATCCCAACAGCGCCAGTGTGACGGAGATCAATATTCTCGGACGCATGAAAGCAAACCCGGCTCGGCGAGATTAACAAAACCCCTGAGTCACCGCGTGGAGCGCTGTGACTCAGGGATTGATAGCTCTCGACTGCTTACTGTTGAACGATGATCGCCTTGCCGCTCGCGGACATGCCGCCGGAAATGACCCCCGCCGAACCTTCATCGTCGTGTCCCGTGCCGGACCCACTCTTCATCGAGCCAGAGATGGAGCGGGTCTGACTGGTCCGCCCGAGCGAGTCGGTCTTGTAAGCCGAATCGCTATTGCTGGCCGTCACCAATCCCGTCAATGAAAACGCGATGCTGCCGTCGTCAAAGTTCAGCGTGCCGATGAACATGGTTTTGGTTGACCGCGCGCCGGTGGTGGAGTTTTCCTTGCCGGAATTGACGTGTGAATACTCGTCGCCGAGTTCGAAGTGCATGATGTCCGAAACATCCGCGAGCTCCAGCCCGGTCTTGTCCACGACTTTGATGCCGCCGCCATCGGTCAACAACGCCAACTTCGCGCCCGAGGGGAAACTCACGCCGTTGTTCTTATCCTGCGCCAACCGCGCCAAGATCGCCTTGGTGTCCACTTTGATGTTCTTCGGATTGGCGATGGTTGTGGTGTCTCCAACCGTCACTGCATCCTGTTGGATGGACGCCGTCGCCGACATGCTGAGATTCAGCGCCAGTTGCGCCTGCAACGTGCTCGCCGCCAGCGCGATCATTCCGGTCATGACGAACATTGAGAGTTTTTTTGATTTCATGTGCTTTATCCTCCGTGGGTTTGGTTTGTTCTGATCTACCAATCCGCCGCTCTGCAAACGCAGCCAAGCCATCCAGCTTGGGCTAATGACAAACGTAAGACGGGCTCGGATTTGCTGGCATCCTGCAAACCGTTCGCTCGCAGGTCAATTTGAAGTTATTCACAATTCCATTCCCCGCACTTTTCCCCAACCGAGCGCCAGACGCTTAAATTGCCGCCGCTAAAATCTGCGCCAGTTCTTCGGGAGTCAGCGCGATGGGATTCGCCTTCATGCTGCTGGCGGACGCGGCTTTGGAGACCACGTCCGGGATGTGCGCGAGAGTCAGCCCGTAAGTGCGCAACGGCGGAATGTGCAACTCCACAACGAGTCTTTCCACCCACTTCACGCCGGCCTCCGCCTGCGCGTGAGGATCGCCGGTCAGCAGACTCGCGATGTGCTGGTAGCGTTCCAGCGCACCGCTGTCCGGCGAGCGCTCGCGCAGCGCGCGAAGATTCGCGGCCATGACGTGCGACAACAACGCGGCGCACACCGCCCCGTGCGGCGCGGGGAACATTCCGCCAATCGGCCCGGCGAAACCATGCACGGCACCGAGTCCGGCGTTCGCCAATGCCAGGCCGCCATGCAAGCTCGCGAGCGCCATGCCCTCACGCGCGAGTTTGTCCTGCCCGTTGGCAAACGCCCGTGGCAACGCCCAGGCCGCGCGGCGAATGCCTTCCTCGCATAGCCCGTCAGTCATTGGATTCGCGCGCAGACAAACGTAAGGTTCGATGAGTTGCGTGAGGGCATCTAGGCCGGTGCTGGCGGTCAATGCCGGCGGCAAATCGTGAGTCAGTTCCGGATCAACCAGCGCGCGCTTGGGCAGCATGAGTGGGCTGCGCAGACTCGCTTTCACTTTGTGTTCCGGCGACGCGAGCACGGCGTTGCGCGTGACTTCCGAACCCGTCCCCGCCGTCGTGGGAATCGCAATGAACGGTGCGGACGGTTTTTGGAGCGCCTGACCGCGCCCGATGATTTCCAGGTAGTCGAGCAATTCACCATCGTTCGTCAGCATGGCGGCGATGGCCTTGGCTGCGTCCAGCACGCTGCCGCCACCGATGCCGATGATGACATCGCACTGCTCTGCTTGCGCCAGTTTCGTCCCCTGTTCGACCCTGGAAATCTCCGGCTCGCCCGGAACGGAAAAGGTCACGGCACCCAGTCCGCGCGCCGACAGACGGGCGAGAATTTTTTCCCCACGCTGCGGATCGCGCCCGGTCACGATGAGCGGACGCCGGCCAAAGCTTCCGACCATCGGGCCAATATCATTCGCCGCGCCCGCGCCGAAAATGATTTGCCGCGCGGTTTGAAATTCAAAGTTCATGCGGTGTGTTCAAGAATCTGACTGAAGTTCACTTCGTGTCAGTCTCCGAGGCAAGCTAAAGCTGGAAACTCAGACCGCACTAACTCACAAAAAATGACAGATGCTGCTGGAAGGAAGGTTCTTTGCGCCGCGCAGGTGGGTAAGACGACTGGCCGCGCTGCCGGAGACGGATCACTTCAACACCGTAGTACGCTCACGAATCCAATACAAATCCTGATTGCCCGGAGAGGGATCACCGTGAGAAATCATCAACGCTGATCCCAACAGGCCTTTTCGAGTGCGTACGTCCACCCACTTGTGCGACTCGACCCGGCCATCGGCAAAGGAAACTACGCCCGATCCGTTGTGGAAGGTGGACGGATAGTGAATGAACTTGTCTGAAACCATGTCCACGCCAAATGCCGGAGTGCAAATACTG
The DNA here is from genome assembly GCA_004297495.1 of Verrucomicrobiota bacterium. Lineage (GTDB taxonomy): Bacteria > Verrucomicrobiota > Verrucomicrobiia > Limisphaerales > JADLHS01 > SCTL01. The sequence goes on along the minus strand of SCTL01000630.1, from coordinate 10,461 downwards.
GCGGGATTCACGTCGATAAACACAAATCGTTTGGATGGGCCCGCTGCTAAGATCTGTGAAGTCCGTAGAAAAATTTGATAACTGTTCGTGTCGGCCTGGCTCAAGGGCGGCTCGAATTCTACGAGCCTGCCCCCGGCATCAATATTGGGGCGACTGCCGAGGTATATGTTCATGGCATAGCTGCGCAGTTCATAAACCTTTCCCAAGCCGGAAATCGGCCAGGTCGTCCGATCCGCCGGGCACTTGTAAACGCCCACGCCGCGCAGATACGGCGCAAACAAGGCGTAATTGTTTCCGACGAGATACTGCTCATTCGTGAGTGTCTGCGTGTCGCCGTGGTTTCCTCCATGCACCCAGAGACTCGGCGGGTTATAGTAGCGCCCGCCGTTAAATACCAAGTTTTCCCGGTGGTCCGCCGCATACAGAAACCACGTAGCCACCAATTGTTTTTCATTGCCGATGCACTGAATCCGTCGCGCGTGATCCTTCGCCCGCGCCAGTGCCGGCAACAACATCGCCGCGATGATCGCGATGACGGCGATGACCACCAGCAACTCGATGAGCGTAAACGCGCGCCGACCGGCCGGCATGCCGCGACGAAATTCCGTTGAACGTTGGTTGCGCATGAGTGGTGACACTGGGATTCGGTGTCGCGGTTTTACCACCAACGCCAGCAGCGCGCAACTGTGCTTTTCGCCGCACACCCGCGCGGCGCTTGGCGCAGTCCAGGTTTGCGTCGGCGGCGCGAATCGCTATGCTCCCAGCAATCGTGGCGCTGGCCGGATTGAACCGATTCATACCAGCCCGCCGTCGCATCAACCAACCATTGACTATGAAAATCAACTCTCTGACTCCCGCGGTTTCCATCTTTGCCGCCATCGTCTTGACGACCGGCTGCAGCAAGAGCGAACCCGCCAAACCCACCACTTCAGAAACGCCCGCCGCGCCCGCCGCACCGGCTGCCGACGCCAACAAGGCCGCAACGACCGCCGCAGCCGAGGCGCAGAAAGCCGTCGCGACCGCGACTGCGGAAGTCCAGAAAACCGCCGAAGCCGCGAAGACCACCGTGCAGGAAAAGGTCGCCGAAACCAAAGCCACCGTGGCCCGCGCCACCGCCAAAGCCCAGGAGTACATTGACAAGGCCAAGTCCCTGGTCGCGGACAAAAAATTTCAGGACGCGCTCACCGTCTTGAACAATCTCTCCGGCATGGTGCTCACCGCCGACCAGCAAAAGATGGTGGACGACCTCAAGGCGACGATCCAAAAAGCGATTTCGACCGAGGCCGGCAAAGCCGTGGGCAATCTGCTCGGCAGCCCGACCAAGTAATCATTCGCCTGAACCTCTCGCCGCGGACTGCGTCAGCATCCGCGGCGTTTTTTTTGGATGCGTTGTTCTGGCGGCTACGAAGGCTGCAGTCGCCCCTTACTCCGTCAACAGAACAATTTCCACGAAAAAATTCTTGACCCACCAAACCAACTGTCCTAGTGTCCTATGACAGAAGTTGGTTATGCTGTTTCACATTGATTTCAAGACCGGCAAGTCGCCCTACCTGCAACTGGTGGATCAGGTGCGCTATGCGGCGGCGTCCGGCGGATTGCGCACGGGCGAGCCGCTGCCCTCCGTCCGGCAACTGGCCGAGGAACTGCGCGTCAACCGCAACACCATCGCCAAGGCCTACGCCGAACTGGAAAGTCAGGGCGTTATCGAGACGGTGGCGGGCAAGGGCTGTTTCATCCGCGACGGCAACACCCCCTTCACCAAGAGCGTCCGCCAGAGACTGCTCGTCAAGGAAGTGGATGAAGCCGTCGTCACCGCGCATCACCTGCAAGTCGAGCGCGCCGATTTCCTCGCGCTGGTGAAAGAGCGGCTGGATTATTTCGAGCACAAAGCCAGCAAGGAGAAATCATGAACGACACTCCCATTATCGAAATCCAGGACCTGCACCGTCGCTACGGAAAACAAGACGCTGTGAATGGCCTCTCGCTGCGCGTGCAGCCGGGCCGCTGCTACGGCTTCTTTGGCCGCAACGGCGCGGGCAAAACCACCACGATCAAGTGCCTGCTCAATCTGCTTCGCCCGACGAGCGGCATCGTGCGCGTGTTCGGTCTCGACCCGCAGCGCGACGAAGTCGCCGTGAAATCCCGCATCGCCTACGTGCCCGACTCGGTGGCGTTTTATCCGTGGATGACCGTGCGCGACACGCTCGATTATCTCGCGTCGTTCCGCGCGAATTGGAATCGCGACATCGAGGTGGATTTGCTGCGCCGCTTCGGCTTGAAGGAAGATCAAAAGGCCGCTTCGATGTCCAAAGGCCAGAAGACGCAGCTCGCGCTCATCGGCGCGATCTGTCCCGAGCCGGAATTGTTGCTCCTCGATGAACCGACCTCCGGCCTCGATCCCATCGTGCGCCGCGAATTCATCGAGACCGTCATCGGCGCGTATCAATCCGGCGATCCCGGCAGCCGCACGGTGTTCATTTCCACGCATCTCATCTCCGAGTTCGAGGGTTTGATTGACGAATTCACGATCATCGAGGAAGGCCGCGAGCTGCTCACGATGGAAGCCGACGCGGCGCGTGAGCGGTTCAAGAAAATCCGCGCCCGCTTCGCGCAACCGCCCGCCCGCTTCGACTTGCCCGGCGCGTTGAGCGTGAAACAAAGCGGACGCGAACTCGAAATCCTCGCCAACGGCACGAGCGAGGAAATCATCAGCCGACTAAAAACGCTTCAGCCCGAGGACTTGCAATCCGAGTCGCTCTCGCTCGAAGAAATCTTTGTCGCCTCGAAAACTTTGATCGCCGCGCGAGCATGAGCCCCTATCTGCGCAAGGAAATCCGGCTGCTGCTGCCGAGCTTCGGCGTGGCGCTGGCGCTGGCGTTTTGCGTCTGGCTCATCCCGGACGACCAGCGATCGCACAGCGGGCTGCGGATGTTGCTGGCCGTGCTGCCCATCATTTTTTGTCCGGCGCTGGGAGTAATGATGGCGCTGGATTCCTTCGGACGGGAAATTGGCGGCAACACTTTTTCCAATCTGCTCGCGCAGCCGGTGCCGCGCGCACAAGTTTGGTGGACGAAAGTCGCGCTACTCGCCGCGACGTTGCTGGCGGTGTTCGGCGTGTGGTGGTTGTCGTTTCTCCTGCACATGCCCTCGACCCTCACCTCCGCTCCCGACGAACTGCACAACACTTTCATGGTCACGCTGATGATTCTGGTGACGGCTTACTCCGGCGGGCTGTGGACGGTGCTGCTGCTGCGGCAAGTCGGCGCGGCGTTCTGGATCACGCTGCTCGCGCCCGCGTGTCTGGCGATGCTGACCGCTTACTCCACGGAAAAATTCGCCGCCGGACAGCACACCGAGCGCAACGTCGTCACGGTCCTGTTGCTTTACAGCGCCGCGGGATTCTTCTGGGGCCGGCGATTGTTTTTGCGCGCGCAAGACGTGGCGTGGACGGGTGGCGAGATCGCGTTGCCCGGCTGGCTGAGAATTCCGCGAGTCTTTCTGCCGGCGATCAAAATTTCCGGACGCCGCCCGCGACTCGCTCTGCTCGCCAAGGAATTTCAACTACACCAATCCCAACTCGTCATCGCCGGTGTGCTGGCGATCTTGCATATCGCCATTTTGATCGCGCGCAAAGCATCCGGTGGCTTCAAGGATTCCTGGGTGATGGAGTTTGTGGCGTTTCAGTTTTGGACGCTCTGGTGTTTCATGCCACTGCTCGTCGGTTGCGCGGCGGTGGCCGAGGAACGCAAGCTCGGCACGCTCGAAAGCCAGCTTTGTCTGCCGGCACGACGCTGGACGCAGTTTCTCATCAAGTTTGGCGTCGCGTTCGCGCTCGCGATTCTTTTCGGCGTCGCGATGCCCGCGCTGTTTGAGGGCGGGCGGATTTTGCCGAACTTTCATGAGAACATCGAAGCCATGGGTAAGGACAACGAGTTCATTTATTTCGGCAAGCCCGCGCTGTTGCTCATCGAATTGCTCAAATCCGCCGAGCCAGTGCTGCCGTTCCTGCCGCTGACGATTTTCGCCGTCGGGTTTTGCTGCCTCGCCTTCTACGCCTCGACGCTCACGCGCAACACGCTGCAATCCATCGCGCCCGCGATTCTCGGAATCATCATCACTTGGGCGCTGCTGGCCGGCGGGGCGCTTATCAATGATGTCGTCCATTACCCGCTCTGGCGCGGCTGGTTGATTTATGCCATCGGCGTTCCGGTGATGGCGGTCGCGGTCGCGAGTCTGGCGTGGTGGAATTTCAAACGCGTGCTCGTCGGCTGGCCGGTGTGGCGGCGCAATCTGGCGGTGTTTTTCTCCGCGCTGGCGCTGGTGATCGGCGTCACGACCGCGCTCTATCAACGCGTGTGGGAATTGCTCGTTCGAGTTGAACCCGCGCATGGCCCGGCACGATTGACGCAGTCGCGAATCTCCACATACGACTTCTCGGGCGGACGCATCTCCGTGCGCCTCGCCGATGGCCGCACTTGGTCCACGCGCGTTACGTTGAGCGCGGAGAATCCCTACGCCATGTTGCTCGGCGGCTGGAAGGTGAAGGAGCTGCATCCCGGCGGACAATTTCTCGACGGCACGAACTGGCAATCGGTGGCGTACTGCGCGCGCGACACGATGGCCGTGCGCAGTGACGGCACGCTGTGGGTTTCGGAAGCGGATGACTACCAGACACGCTATCATTCGTTGCGCAAACATGCGCCACCGACAACGCAGAAACTCGTGCGCTACGGCGATGAGTCGAATTGGAAATCCGTGGTCGGGGCCGGACTCGTGGCAGATGCAATCAAGAATGACGGGACCCTGTGGGTAATCGGCACGAATCGTTACGATTGGAAACAGCCGTGGCCAGGCCTGCGTGCCTTCGACGCGCGACGGCTGGGAACAGATTCAGATTGGGATGAGATGTTTCACCACGCCGGCTCGCACGCGTATCGCAAAACCGATGGACGCGTTTATGTTTGGACGCAAGGTTCGGTGAGCGCAGGGGCATTGTTGAAGCAGGACAATTCCTTCGCTCTCGAGCGCGCGCCGCAGTTCGAAGGCCGGAAGTGGCGCGGCGTTTACTGGGCGATCAGTCCGCGCATCGGCATGATCAACATCGGTCTCGCCGAAGAGGGGAAATTGTGGGTGCTCAATGACTACGAGCGTCGCGTGGCTTCGCGGGATGGCCGTCTGCCCGGCACGCAGCTGGGCACGGAAACCAACTGGGTGAGCGTCGTTCAATCGGATCAAACCATCTGCACGTTGAAAGCGGATGGAACTTTGTGGCGCTGGAAATTTGGCGCGGACGCGGGCAATCCCGCGCGCGACGCGAAGGCCGAGCGCATCAGCCGGCAATCCGACTGGGTGGGCCTCAGCCCGGGCCTCGGCGGCGTGCTGGCGCTGGCGGCGGATGGCAGCCTCTGGCACTGGCGGCTCGATCAGGACTTCCCGGATTACGTCGGCAATCCGCTGAGATTCCAACCCCTGCTCCGCGGCAGCCGCCAGCCGCAACTCGTCGGAAATATTTTCGCGAAGGCGGAGTGACCGTGGCGTTTTCAAAAATACCGCACAGCCTCACGCCAAGGGCGCCAAGGCCGCAAAGCAATTTGTTTTCCCATCCTCGGCGAGCGACCGGGCGGCGCGCTGAGGAACGACGCGGCGGCGAAGGCACTGCTGCGCTGGGCGGCGGCGGAGTGCGAGGCGTGGCTGGAGGCGGTGACGAACCCCGAAAGCTTTCGGGGCTGCTGCCGGGCCGGATTTTGCCGTCCGATTACCTGGGGCAACCGGCGTGGCGGCGGCGGGTGGAAGTGCTCCGGGACGCCAGCCGGCAACTGCGCACGTTCAAACCCGAATAGCCCGGTGCAACACTTTGTTGCATATGCAACAAAAGCTCGTCATGGGTGCGGCGCAATCAATTCCAAACATATTTCTCATCCCATTCGATCTCGTGCTTGCGCAACAACGCGCGCAGCTCGTCCTGAAAACCAATTTTGCGGTGATGCTCCTCTTGCCCCGCGATGTATTGCTTCACCTGTTCAAGATTCGACTGGCTCACGGAGAAATCCGCGTAGCCGCCTTGCCATTCGAAGTCGGCGTAATCGCGACCGCGTTCCTTCAACCAGAGATTCGAGACGCGTTTCAATTCCTTCACCCATTCGGCCTGCGTGAGGGTGCGTCCGAAGCGCGCGAGGAGATGGACGTGGTCTTCCACGCCGCCGACGAGGATGGGCGGGCAATCGAGTTGTTTGGAAACGCCGCCCAGATACGAATGGAGCGCGTCGCGCGTAGGTTTGTCGCGCAGCAGCGGGCGGCGGTCTTTGGTGGAGAAAACGAGATGAATGTAAACGGCGGAAAGGGATTGTGGCATGAGCGGAAGGATGCCAAATCGCGTTGGCGTTTTCCAATCCCAAAGGGATTGCGTCCATCAGCCCAGGGTTGCGAGGAACGAGCTACCCTGGGAAATCGTCGGAGGAAATTCGCAACCCCAACGGGGTTGTGGCGAACGTCGCGCGCAACGGCGGAAATGGGAATGGCCGCAACCGCGTTGCGGTTGGAAATAATTTGCGGACAGTGACCCAGGGTAGCTCGTGCCTCGCAACCCTGGGCTTTGGGACGGAATCCTGTTGGGATTCTCGGACTGTTGACCGAATGCAATTGATTTCAGACAATCGCACAATGTTCAACGTCATCATATCCAGCGAACCGAATGTCTGGGAAACAGACCAACTGATGCGAATGGACGTGATGCGTTTCAAGGAATACAGCGGCGGGCCTGAAGCCGACAAAGTGAGTATTGCCAAACCGGATACTTGGAAGTTGTTGGAGAAAGCTCCAACTCTGTTGCTCTACGAAAATCAAACGCGAGGCCAAAATGCCAAAATTGTCCGGTATGGGTTCGTGCGTGAGGTTCACGTGAATCCGCGATACATCTTCTTTCATTTCCAAGAAGAAGGACGGATTTCGAGGGATGTTCTTTTGGAATTCTGGACTCGTCTCGGGCTGAGCACGTTTGAAATGAACCGCACTCATTGGGCGTTGAAGGAAGGCGGCATTCCGAGCGCGCTCAAGGCTAAGATAGTTCCGTATTACGATTTGGTGTTTTCGTTCGCTGGCGAGGACCGCGGTTATGTGGAAAAAGTAGCGCGGTATCTTCGCTCGAAGGGAGTAAGAATTTTCTACGACAAATTTGAGGAAGCGCATCTTTGGGGACGCGACCTTGCGGAACACTTCGACACGGTTTATGGCACAAGCGCCCGCTACTGTGTGATTTTTATTTCAGAAAGCTACGTGAAGAAAATGTGGACGCGGCATGAGCGACGAACCGCGTTGGCGCGAGCACTGAAAGAACACGGCGAATATATTTTGCCGGCGCGATTTGATGATACAGAGGTCGAGGGGATTCGATCTACATTGGCTTATATTTCTTTGAAAGAATTGAAGCCCTCGGAGTTCGGACGGCAAATTCTCAGGAAGCTTGGACGTGAAACGAAGTAAGTGCGGTCTCTCGCCTGCCCCAACGGGGCTGTGGCCCAAAGCCCAAGGTTGGCGCGACAGCGCCTACCCTGGGTGAACATGGTGAAACGGGAACAACCGCAACGCGGTTGCGGCAAATTCGCCGCGCCGCCAATCGAATGATTTTGGTCACAACCCCGTTGGGGTTGGTTTCCATTTGCGAACCGTGACCCAAGGTAGCTCGTTCCTCGCAACCTTGGGCTTTGGGACGGAATCCCGTTGGGATTCAGGGCTGGATGAGTTTGAGCCTCCTCGCGTCGGCAGCTACGGGTTGAACAGTTTTTCCACCTTCGCCTTCACTGCGGCATCCATCTTGATGAGCGGTGGCCAGGGGCGTTTGAAGCCTTCGCTAGGAATTTTCTTCGTCGCGTCAATGCCGAGTTTGCTGCCGCTGGCGATTTCGCTGGTGGCGTGGTCGAGCACGTCGGACGGGCCTTTGGTGAAGATGCTGTCGCGTTGCGGATCGGTGTTGGCGCAGAGGGGAGCACACGCGCCTCGCGTGTATCGGTCAGCGCCCTCGCTGACCGAATCGGGTGTCGCGCGAAGATGGTTTCGACGAGGGCGTCGAAACCGACACGCGAGGGCGCGTGTGCTCCCCATCCTATTTGTTAAACAGCGCATCAATTTTCTTTCGCACGGTTTCATCCATCTTGATCAAAGGCGGCCACGGTCTTTTGAATCCTTCACCCGCGAGCTTGCGCGTGGCGTCTATTCCCAGCTTTGTTCCCATCGCGATTTCAGAGGTTGCGTGGTCCAGAACATCGGCTGGCCCTTTTGTGAAAATTGAATCGCGTTGCGGGTCGGTGTTGGCGCAGAGGCGGAAGAGGACTTCGCTGGTGTTATGCACGTCCACGTCGTCATCCACCACAATGATGTATTTGGTGAACATCATCTGGCCCATGCCCCAGAGGCCGTGCATGATTTTGTAGGCCTGCATCGGGTAGGTCTTGCGGATGCTCACGAAGACGAGGTTGTGGAAGACGCCTTCCGCTGGCAACGCGATGTCCACGATCTCAGGAAAGTTCATCTTGAAGATGGGCAGGAAGAGTTTCACAGACGCACCGCCGATGTAGAAATCTTCCATCGGCGGGATGCCGACGATGGTGGCGGGATAGACGGCGTCCTTGCGATGCGTGATGGCCGTGACGTGGAAGACGGGATACGGCTCGGGCAACGTGTAATAGCCGGTGTGATCGCCGAACGGGCCTTCGTCGCGCAGCGGCTCGGTCGGGTCAACGTAGCCTTCGATGACGAAGTCGGCGTTGGCGGGAACTTCGAGGTCGTTGGTCTCGCACTTCACCAGCTCGACGGATTTCTTGCGGAGGTAACCGGCAAGGAGAAATTCGTCGAGGCCATCGGGCAGCGGCGCAGTGGCGGCGAAGGTGAACACGGGATCGCCGCCGAGGAAGATGCTGACGGGCATGCGCGTGCCGGTTTCGTAGTAGCGGCGTCCGTGTCGCGCGCCGACTTTCTGGAGCTGCCAGTGCATGCCGGTGGTGCGGTCGTCGTAAATCTGGATGCGATACATGCCGACGTTGCGTTCGCCGGTGTCGGGGTCTTTGGTTACGACGCAGGGGAGCGTGATGAAGCGCCCGCCGTCCAAAGGCCAGCATTTTTGGATGGGGAGGTTGAGGAGGGTGGGGAGCACAGCCGCCCCGGCTGTGGCGGTTGACGGGGCGTCAACCGCATCGAGCGCGCCACCGCGCGAGGTGTCACCGCGCGAGGGCGCGCGTTGTGCCGACGACGAGGCGTCGTCGGCTGCACGCGGGGCGCGTGCGCTCCCCAGAATATCCGGCGCGGCCGGCCACGGTTCGGTGCGAGTCGGCGGGGCGTCGAACTTATGGATGACTTCCCGGCACGGTCCGTCCTTGACGAGCTTCGGTTTCGCGTGGCGGAGATCCATCGCCTGACCGAGCAGCTTCAGCGTTTCACGGAGCGACGTCGGCGGTTTCGCTTTCATCAACGAGCCGAGTTCGGCGGCGGCTTCGTCCACGGAATTCGCGCCCAGCGACATCGCCATTCGTTTGTGCGAACCCATCGTGTTGATCGCCAGCGGAAACGGCGACACGACACCGTTCACGGTGGGCTTCTCGATGAGCAACGCCTTGCCGCCGCCCGGCGATTTCATTTCGCGGTCGGCGAGTTCGGTGATCTCCAGTTCGGTGGCGACGGGTTGGGAAATTTTTTTAAGTTCGCCCGCGCGGTCGAGTTGGTTCACGAAATCGCGGAAGGAATCGAATGCCATGGGCGCAGAGTAGCAAAAGCCCGCAGTCCGGCAACGGACATCACGCCCGCGAGTTGCGAACGAATCCAGTCAGTGACTCGCGCTCGCGCCCGTCGCGCCCCCGCCCACGCCGGCATCGCTGCTGCGCCGCCGGAAGTTCGCGGCTGCCGCCATCGCCGGGGAAGACTGAGCGACGCTCGCCAGTGAGCCGATTTCGTAGCCGAGTCCCTTCAAGCCATCGCTCCACAGCTGCACGCCGTTCGCCGCGTCCAGGCAGAATAATTGCCCGGCTGCGAGAGCGAACACGCGATCGTCCTCGATGAGCAGCGTCACAAAGCTGCCGCTGGTGCTGGAGAGAAATCCGCTCTTGAGCTTGGTCTTCCACACCTGGCTGCCGTCGCGTTTGTTGAACGCGACGACGTGACCGCCGGTGCCGACAAAAAGGAGGTTGGCGAGGTCCATAAAATCTTTGGCTTCCGTTTCGCGCATTTGAATTCTTCGGGCGTGCGTTGTCGAGCGTGTTTTCAAAAGTTTCGTGTTCATCCGGGTTCAATGTGGTTCAATGCGCGCCGCACATGAGCAAAATCGTCGGCATTGATCTCGGCACCACCAATTCCCTTGTCGCCACGGTGGACAGCGGCATCCCGTATGTCATCGCGGACGGCGAAGGGCGGCGGCTCACGCCGTCGGTGGTGCATTGGCCGGGGCGCGAGGCCGAACCCATCGTCGGTCACGCGGCG
>SCTL01000629.1 GCA_004297495.1 Verrucomicrobiota bacterium | reverse complement strand
TGGCTTGCTTCGTCGCCCCCGCATTGGATGCGCTGACATGCGTGCGTGAGCCGTGCAATTTTATGCACTGTTCAAAATCGTCGTTTAGGGGCGCGGGCTTGAAGGCTAGTTGCAGGTTCACAGCTCCGCCGGGCAGCGTGTTCGTCGTCTGAACAAACCCGCCATTCCAAGATGCTTGTTGTCGGGTTGGAGGCACTCTTGTCGGCGGAACGACCACTGGCGAAACAAAAGTGATCTGTGGCAATTCCCAGTAGGCATCGGTGATCAACGCGGAATCTATTTCAATTTGATAAGTCTCTCCTTGCACCACATGAAAGGCTGTGTGGTCCCGGACCCGCCAATGACAACCGCAACCAGCGCTTTCGTAACATGCGAGATAGGTGTTGGTCGCCAGCAGCGACAGGATTGTTAAGTCCGCACCCGTGTAAACCGAGAGCAGCGGCGCGAACCCGCTTCCATTCACCGACAGCGAAACGATCCCGTTCGACGGTGCCTGCCAACTCCACCAAGCCGTCTGGCCGCTGGAAATCCCGGGAATGAAAGGTTCGCCTGCTTCACTCGCCGCGCCCGCGAGCGTGGTCTTGATGGAAATGTTCGTGCCCGAGAGGTTTCGCCGATTGGCAAAACTGTCATTCGCCGGCGGCGATTGCGTCTCGACGATGGAAATCACGTAGCCGCCAAGCGTGGTTGAACTCGTGCCGGTCTGAACTTGCGAGCCGCCCTCCTCTGCCAGAGCAAAATTGCCCAAGAGCATCAGAACCATCGGCCCGGCCAGCAAAGCCAGTCGCTTGAAGGCAAATGCCACCAGCACTTGCTTGCGCGGCGCTGGGAGATTTGCCGAAGGTTTCATTGGCCTGATTTCAGTGGCATCGTAACAGGCGCGACCGGTTGAACAAGCATTAAGCTTGGGTCGGGTGCAGCGGAGTTTTGCGAATTGCCACTCGCGGGTTTTTCCCTATCCTTCCCACTCCGCTGCGGCGGCGATTATGAAACCCCAGGTCGAAATCTACGATACGACCCTGCGCGACGGCGCGCAGGGCGAAGGCATCAATTTCTCCGCCGTGGACAAGCTCCGCATCGCGGACAAGCTCGACGCTTTCGGGGTTCACTACATCGAAGGCGGCTGGCCGGGCAGCAATCCCAAGGACATGGAGTTCTTCAAGCAAGCCGCGCGACGCAAATGGAAGAACGCGCAGATCGCGGCGTTCAGCATGACGCGGCGCAAAGGCATGGCTGTCGAGAACGACGATTTGATGCGGCTGATTCTCGAAGCGAAGACGCCGGTCGTCTGCATCGTCGGCAAAACTTGGCTGCTGCACGTAACCGAAGTGTTGCGCGCGAAGCCGGATGAAAATCTCGCCATGATCGGTGACACAATTCGCTACCTCAAAGATCGCGGGAAGAAAGTCATCTACGACGCGGAGCACAGCTTCGACGGTTTCGCGGACGAACCGGAATACGCGCTTGCAACCTGGCAGGCGGCGGAGAAGGCGGGCGCGGATTGCATCGTGCTTTGCGACACAAACGGCGGGCGGCTGCCGCGCGAGATTGCGAAAGTCACGTCACTGGCGAAATCGAGATTGAATTGCGCCGTCGGCATTCACACGCACAACGACTGCGGCTTCGGCGTCGCGAACGCCATCGCCGGCATCGAGGCGGGCGCGACGCAGGTGCAAGGCACGATCAACGGCTACGGCGAGCGCACGGGCAATTGCAATCTCATCAGCGTGATTCCCACGCTGGAACTGAAAATGGGGTTGAAATGTCTGCCCGCGAAATCGCTGCCCAAGCTCAAGGAACTTTCCGAGTTCGTGAACGAGGTCGCGAACATGCGTCACGACGTGCGCGCCCCGTGGGTCGGGCAGACGGCGTTCGCGCATAAAGGCGGGATGCACGTGCATGCGATTGACCGCGTGGCGCGCAGTTATGAACACATCAATCCCGAAGCCGTCGGCAATTTCCGGCGCGTGCTCGTGAGCGACATGTCGGGCCGCACGAACATCTTGATGAAGGCGAAGGAGCTGGGTTTCAAGCTCGCGCCCGACGCGCCGGAGACGCGCGAGATCACCTCGCGGGTGAAGGAGCTTGAGTCACAAGGCTACGAATACGAAGCGGCGGAGGCGTCGCTTGCGTTGCTCATCCGCGCCGCGCTGGACCACAATCCTGAGTTGCTCTTCACGGTCGAGACGTATCACGTTTCGATGCGTCGCGATCAGAAGGAATCCATCTGCGAAGCCACCGTGCGCGTGCGCGTCGGCGAGGAAGTGGCGCACACGGTTGCCGAGGGCGACGGCCCGGTGAACGCGCTCGACGGCGCGTTGCGTCGCGCGCTCGTGAAGTTTTTCCCGAAGTTGAAGAACATCGAACTCACCGACTACAAGGTGCGCATCATCAACGGCACGACCGGCACCGCCGCCAAGACCCGCGTGCTCATCACCTCGAGCGACGGCAAACGCGAGTGGGGCACCGTGGGCGTGAGTGAGAACATCATCGAAGCCAGCTTGCAGGCGCTCGTGGATTCGATGGAGTACGCGCTGCTGAAGAAATAGACGATCTTGCTGTCAACCGGACGGCTAGGAATTGCAGTGAAGAACATTCAACATTCAACATTCAACGCCCAACTTCGAAGTTGGGAAATTGAGTGTTCGATGTTGAATGTTGAATGTTGAATGTTTCCCCCTTGAACCATGTCCGAGATTCCCAAAGCCTACGAACCGCAGTCCGTCGAGGATAAATGGTATGACGCGTGGCAGAAGCAGGGTTGCTTCACCGCTGACCCGGCGCGCGTCAGTGACAAGCGCCCGGCGTATTCCATCGTCATTCCGCCGCCGAACGTCACGGGCATGCTCCACATGGGGCACGTGCTCAACAATACCATCCAGGACATCCTCAGCCGCAAGGCGCGCATGGACGGCAAGGAAGTTCTCTGGCTGCCGGGCACGGACCACGCGGGCATCGCCACGCAGGTGCAGGTGGAGAAGGCGTTGAAGAAGGAAGAGCGCCTGACCAAATACGATCTCGGGCGCGAGAAATTCCTTGAGCGCGTCTGGCAATGGAAGGAAAAACACGGCGGCATCATCATCAACCAGCTCAAGAAGCTCGGCTGCTCGTGCGATTGGACGCGCGAACGCTTCACGATGGACCCGGAGTATTCGCGCTGCGTGCAGAAGGTTTTCGTCGAGCTTTACAAGAAGGGCCTCATCTATCGCGGCAAACGCATGGTGAACTGGTGTCCGGCCACGCAGACGGCGCTGTCCGACGAGGAGGTGGAGATGAAACCGCAGAAGGGTTTCATGTATCACTTCCGCGTGGAAGTGGAATTGGGGAGCGCGCCCGCCCCGGGCGCAGTTGCC
>SCTL01000628.1 GCA_004297495.1 Verrucomicrobiota bacterium | reverse complement strand
CCAACAGCTACGCGACGTGGCTGCTGGGTTTTGGCGTGTTGGTCGGAGTGGGAATCGGGTTCGGGTACTCGTCGGCCACGCCGCCGGCGTTGAAATGGTTTCCGCCGGCCAAGACGGGCCTGGTGGCGGGCATCGTCGTGGCGGGATTCGGCCTCGCGCCGGTTTATCTCGCGCCCACGTCGCAATACCTGCTCGCGAATTTCGGCTTGCAGAAATCCATGCTCATCTTCGGCGTGGCGTTCGTGGCCATCGTGACGAGCCTGGCGCAGATGTTGAAGAACCCGCCCGCTGGTTTCATTGCGGCGCCGCAAAATCCGTCCGCCACCGCCGCGCCGACGGTTTCCGCCAGCGCCACGCCGGGCGAAATGTTGCGCAGTCCGATTTTTTATCTGCTCTGGACGATTTACGCCATCGGCGCGGGCGCGGGCTTGATGGTGATCGGTAGCGTCAGCGGCATGGCCAAGAAAAGCATGGGCGCGCGCGCGTTCATCGCGGTGGCGGTGATGGCCGTGGGCAATGCCGGCGGGCGCATCGTCGCGGGAATTCTCTCGGACAAAATCGGGCGGCGCTGGACGTTGATGCTCGTGCTGACGGCGCAGGCGGCGCTGATGTTTGCGGCCATTCCAATCACGGCGGACAAGGACGCGTTGCCGCTGGTGGTGGTGCTGCTGGCGACGGGCATCGGTTTCAACTACGGCGCCAACCTCGCGTTGTTTCCGGCGTTCACGAAAGATTTTTGGGGCTTGAAAAGTTTCGGGATGAACTACGGCGTGCTGTTCACCGCGTGGGGCGTGGGCGGATTCGTGTTCCCGAAAGTGCAACAGGTGCTCACGGCCAGCAGCGGCGGGAGTTTTCAGGTCGCGTTCACGCTGGCCGGCGCCGTCCTCCTGTTCGGCGCGGCGTTGACGCTGTTCATCAAGCCGCAGAAGTCAAAAAGCTGAAAGACTGAAAAGACTTCGCCACGCCGTCGCGCGTTCTTATTTCAGCATCTCAGCATTTCAGTTTTTCAGCATTTGAGTAAATCACTCCGCCGTGATGTCGTCGCGCGGAGGGGATTTCTTTTTCCCAAACGGGATTTGAACCGTCTCCTTGAGTTTATCGAGCAGCGATTTCTTTTTTGCCTTGGTCGGTGCGAGGGCTTCGACGGGAAAACTGCACAGCGGACAAAGCCGCAGGGTCTTGCCGCCGCGCCGCCGGAGCACGTGGACGCACGCGGCGCACATGTGTTCCTTGCAGTTGGTGCAACGATAGGTGACGCGGTCCTGCGGATGGCGCTTGCAAAGAATCGAGCCGTCCACCAGCACGACGGGCGGCTTGGGTACTTCGCGTTCGACGAGCGGAATGGCGATCTTCACTTCGGTGCTTTCGACCAACGCCTCGACTTCGGCAAAACGAATGACGTGACCCGGCTGAAGCGTGATCTGCTGGATAGGCTGGCCGTTGACGAACGTGCCGTTGAGCGAGTGGCAATCTTCGAGCACGACGGCGTCGGCGGAGAGGATGAGATTGGCGTGGTGGGTCGAGACGCTCGCGTGATTCAGGCAGAGATCGCTCTCGGGATCGCGCCCAACGCGGTTCAATCCGAGTTTGAGCTCGAATACTTCCTGTGCGCCTGCATTTTTCCTGAACAATAGTCTCGCCATGGGTGCGGCCTTGGTTGCGATAAGCGTTTAGCCCAGGTCGGGAAAAAAGTCCACGATTTTTTCTGGCAAGAACATTCAACGTTCAACATTCAACGCCCAACGCCGAAGGCCTGAAATGCAGAAGTCGTTCGAGGTTGAGCGTTGAATGTTGAATGTGGAATGTTCCTATCAGACCAGTTCAATCCTCCGCCTTGGATTCGCGCGCGGTCAAATCCTGCACGGCCTTCCGCACATCCTTGCCCTCGTAAAGCATCGCGTGGACTTGTTCGATGATCGGCGCTTGGACGTGATGTTTGCGGGCCAGTTCGTGAGCCGAGCGGGCGTTGGGATAACCTTCCGCCACCGCCGTCATGCTCGCCACGATGGCTTCAGCCTTCTCGCCTTTGCCGAGGCGCTCGCCGAAACCGCGATTGCGGCTCAACTTCGAGAAACACGTCACCATCAAATCACCCAAACCACTCAAGCCGATGAACGTCTCCGCCTTCGCGCCGCACGCGACGCCGAGCCGGCGCATCTCCGAAACGGCCCGCGTCACGAGCGCGGCTTTCGAGTTGTCGCCGAAGCCCAGGCCGTCGCACACGCCCGCGCCGATGGCGATGACGTTTTTCAACGCGCCGCCGAGTTCCACGCCGTGAACGTCGCTGCTGGTATAAACGCGGAACGCCGGGCTGTGAAAAAGTGCCTGGACCGTTTGCGCCGCGCTGGCATCGGTGCTGGCCGCGACGATGGCGGTGGGAATTCCCTTGGCAACTTCCATCGCCAGCGTCGGGCCGGACATGGCAACGATGCGCGCCTTGGGCGCATTCTCCGCCAGGATGTCGGTCATCGTCGCACCGGTCTCGAATTCAATTCCTTTCGTCACACTCACGGCGATTTGGGAAAAACCTTTCAGACATTTCGTAGCATTGCGAAAACCTTTGGACACGCTCGCCACGACAACCAGTTCCGCGCCGGCCACGGCCTTGTTCGCGTCGGCCTCGCCGCGGACGTTCACCGGAAGTTCGATGCCCGGCAGGTAACGCTCGTTGCAATGCGCGCGGTTGATCGTCTCGACCGTCTCGGGAAAATAATCCCACAACGTCACGCCGTGTTTGCGCGAGGCGAGCATTCGCGCCAAGGCCGTTCCCCAAGCTCCCGCACCGATCACCGTGATTTTCATGTGGTCGAGTTTGCTTTCTATTTTTTGAAGTTGATTCGATTCTCCGTCCCCGCGCGCAACCGCTGGAGGTTCGACTTGTGTTTGTAAATCGCCAGCGCGCCGAGCAGTGTGGTGACAATGCCGAGCAGAAGATTTTTCTGCGTCAGCCAGACTGCAATCGGCAGGGCGGCCGCAGCCGCGATGGAAGCGACGGATACATAGCGCGTCGTCACGAACAACAGAATCCAGACGCCGAGCGCAATGCCGACCGAGAGCGGGGCGAGCGCGAAATACACTCCCGCCGTGGTGGCGATGCCCTTGCCGCCTTTGAACTTGAGCCAGCAGGTGTAGTTGTGGCCGAGCACGGCGAAAAGTCCGGCGATCACGGCCAGGTTCATTTTGGTTTCCGGATTCGCGAGGGATTCGTCGGTGAAGACGTTTGGCAGGAATTCATTCAACTGCCGCGCGACGACTCCGGCGAGCAGCACGGCGCCAAATCCTTTGAGCGCGTCCACGACCAGCACGAAGATGCCGATGGGTTTGCCGAGCACGCGCATGGCGTTGGTCGCGCCGATGTTGCCGCTGCCGACACTGCGGATGTCAATGCCCTTCGCTTTCGCCATGAGATAGCCGGTCGGAATCGAGCCGAGCAGATAGGCCGCAATCGCGACGAGAATGTAAGCAGGAATCGGCACGGGCGCAGTGTAGGGAGAGGGAGTTGAAAGTTGAAAGTTGAAAGTTGAGAGTCGGGAATCGCGCTCCAATCCCGCCGGGAAATTATAGATGCGCCGCAGTGCGTTTCGTCGTTTGATGTTCGCGGAGTATGGAAGGCAACCTTTTCAATCAAGCGAGTCGCGTCCGGTCGAGCGCGAGTGAACCGCTTTCAGCCGACGGGCTGGCGTGGTTCGAGCCGCTTGAACTTGTTTCCGGCTTGCTAGACTTGGCAATAGCCCTTTTACTTTGACTCGTCGGTCAACTCAGCGAGGTCTTATGATTATCTACGCCATCTGTCTCGTCGTCGGTCTCCTCTTCACCCTCATCAGCGCGGTCGCGGGCCATTTCTTTGGCGGGCACGACGGCGGCGATGTTGGCACGGGCGGCCACGCCGAGGCCGGCTTCGATCACAGCGGCATGCCGGGGATTTCCTTCTTCAGCCCGATGGTGCTGGCGAGTTTCGTGGCCGCCTTTGGTGGGTTTGGCATCATTTTCAGCGGGATTAAAGCAACCGAGAACGTTTGGATCAGCGCGCCCCTCTCGATTCTCGGCGCATTGTGCTTCGCGTTCATCGTCTTGTGGCTGTTCAACGCCGTGTTCACGCGATCCCAAAGTTCGAGCGAGTCGAAAGTGGCCAGTCTGGTCGGTCAATCGGCTTCGCTCATTTCACCGATTACCGAAAATGGCGTCGGTGAAATCGCCTATGTCCAAGGCAGCACGCGCTACACGGCCCCCGCCCGCTCCGAAGGCGGAGTAGTGATTCCCGCTGGGCGAACCGTCAAGATAACGCGCATCGTCGGCACGCAATTTTACGTCGAACCTTCCCAATAAACGCCACAACCACACACTAACCACCCTGCCTATGAACTTTATACCTATGTTTGCCGCCATCGAAATCCCGTGGATTCGGGCGATTGCGATCGGGAGTGTCGTCGTAATCTTGTTCTTCATCATCGGCGGCATTTTTGCCAGCCGTTACACCAAGGTTGGCCCCAACGAGGTCCTGGTGATTTCCGGACGCAAACGAAAGGTTACAGATCCAGACGGAAACGTCCGGCAAGTGGGATTTCGCATCGTCAAGGGCGGCGGCGTCCTGGTTTGGCCGGTACTTGAAAAGGTTGACATCCTCAGACTGGAATTGATGACCATCGATGTGCAGACGCCGGAAGTTTATACCAGCAAAGGTGTGCCCGTGAAAGTGGACGGCGTCGCGCAGATCAAAGTGAAGGGCGACGATATATCCATCGCTACCGCCGCCGAGCAATTCCTCAGCAAAGCCACCGAGGACATTAAAAACATCGCCATGCAGACGCTCGAAGGGCATTTGCGCGCGATTCTCGGAACGATGACGGTCGAGGAAATTTATCAGAACCGCGATGCGTTCGCCTCGAAGGTGCAGGAAGTCGCCGCCGGCGACATGGCGAACATGGGCCTCGGCATCGTGAGCTTCACGATTCGCGACATCCGCGACACGCAAGGCTACCTCGACGCCCTCGGCAAACCGCGCATCGCGCAGGTGAAACGCGACGCGCAGATCGCGCAGGCCGAAGCCGACCGTGACGCGATGATTAAATCCTCGCAAGCCACGCAGGCCGGACAGGAAGCGAAGTTTGCCGCCGATTCCAAGATCGCCGAGGCGCAGCGCGATTATCAGTCCAACGTCGCGGGTTATCAGGCCACGGTGAACCAGCGGAAAGCCGAGGCCGACCTCGCCTACGATTTGCAGAAATACAAGACTGGTCAGCTCGTGAAGGCGGAGGAAGTCCAGGTCGAGATCGTCGCCAAACAAAAGCAGATCGAGTTGCAGCAACAGGAAATTCTTCGCAAGCAACGCGAACTCGAAGCCAACGTCCAGAAACCCGCCGACGCGGAACGCTACAAAGTGGAAACGCTGGCCAATGCCACCAAGTTCCAACTTGAAACTGAAGCGACCGGTGCGGCCTCCGCGGCCAAGGCCAAGGGTTTTGCCAATGCCGATGTCGCCAAGGCTACGGGTATCGCCGAAGCCGAAGCGAACAAAGCGCGCGGTCTGGCCGAAGCCGCTGTCATCGAAGCGCAGGGCAAAGCGACCGCTTCCGCGATGCAGGCCAAGGCGGAATCGTTCAAGCAATACAACCAGGCCGCCGTCATTGAAATGATCGTGCGCATCCTGCCGGAAGTCGCGGGCAAGATCAGCGAGCCGCTCGCGAAGACCGAGAAGATCGTCATCATCAATTCCGGCAGCGGGCCGGGCGGCGGCGCGAGCAAGTTGACCGGCGACGTGACGCAGATCATCGCGCAACTGCCGCCGGTGCTGGAAAGTTTGACCGGCGTGAAGTTTGAAAAATTGCTGGAGCAAGTCCCCGCGCTCAAGAAGGCGATGGGGAAAGAGACTGACGAGAAGACCTAAGGCTCGACATGACCCGGCAAGAGTTCAATGAAATGCAAGCGGCTGTTTTGCGAACAGAATCGCGACGCGCTTTGATCGTCGTTGCTGCGGGCGCGGTTGTGGTATTGGCGGTGGTTCTGACCATCAAGCCATTGCTGGGTTACATTGAAGAGCACGCGATGGATTGGATTGGATACGTGAAACCTTACGGATTTAAGGGCGTGCTGGGTTTCTTTGTCTTCGCATTGACGCTTTTGGTCTGGTCTGTCCGACCGCCAAAAGGCGTGCCTTGTCCGAATTGTCATAAACCGATCTTTGGTATCGCGGCCCGTCTGTTGCGGATAACGGGGAATTGTTCTCATTGTGGCGAGAGGATTCTAAGCGCATGAATCATGAGCAAAC
>SCTL01000627.1 GCA_004297495.1 Verrucomicrobiota bacterium | reverse complement strand
GGCGCGGCACGATTGAAAATCTGTGCCGCGCCAGGTTTCGCCATGACGGCTTTGCGCGGCATAGATGCCGGCGAACACCAGCGCATAAACCGGCAGCAGAATCCCGAAAGTCTTGAGCAGGTACAGCAGGAGATTTCCGCTCACGAAGAAAGCCGAGAATGGCAGGATGAAAACCGCGAAGTGAAAAAGGAACAGCGGATAGGCCAGGTCCATGAGCAGTTGCCGGGTGACACGGGCGCGGTCGGCATAATACTCGGCGAGCAGGAAAAAACATTGATCGAGCCGCCCGCTTTTCTCGCCGGCGGTAATCAGTGCGAGATCGAATTCCGGCAGCCAGCCTTGCTGCCTTTGCACGGCTTCGGAAAATGTACTTCCGCCGGAGATGGCCAGGGAAATCCGGCGCGCGGGTTCGCGAAACGAGCGGGCGGGCGGATTGCGCTCAACTTGCTGGAGCGCCTGCAGAATGCCCAGCCCAGCCTGCGTAAGCTGGCCGAGTTGGTGATAGAAGTCCGAACGTTGCGCGAGCTGACCGGGGGTGACGATGAGCGGCATGTCAGCGCACGTGCGAGGCGTCAGGCAATCGCGCGGTCGAGGCTGGCTTTGAGATCGCGCTTGCTGCGGGCGCCGACAATCTGCTCGGTCACTTGACCGTTCTTGAAAAGCAACAGCGTGGGGATGGCGCGAACGCCGTATTCGGCGGCGATGGATTGCTCGTTATCAATGTTCACCTTGGCGATCTTGATCTTCCCCTGGTATTCGCCGGCGAGTTCGTCGAGCACCGGCGCGATCATTTTGCAGGGACCGCACCACTCGGCCCAAAAATCCACCAGCACCGGCGTCGCGGATTTCAACACGTCCGAGCCAAAAGTGGCCTGGGTTAAATTGGTAATGTTTTCAGAAGCCATAAAATCTTCCTGTCAGTCGAAAGGAATTAAATTGGAAACCGGCGCGAGCGAACTCACGTCGGAATCAACATCAGATAAACCACGCTGCCAACCGCGACGAGGCCAATGATGGCCGCGGCGAGCGCGAGCGTTTTGTCGAGTCCGCCGACCGTGGGCGCGGATCTCGCGGCCGCCGGAGCGGGACGAGGCGCGGGCGCACTGGCGGGTTTGGGCGCGGCGACCGGGGCCGCCGTGGCGCGCGAAGCGGGCGGAGGCGAAAGCGGCGCGGGCGAGGCGGCGGGCGTGGCAGCCATCGCGGGTGACGCGGCACCCGTCGGGCCGCCGGGGGGCAGCGTCGGCAACTTGATCGTCGGCGCGGCCGTCGGCTTTGGCGGGAGCGTGATGCGGACGGTTTCTTTTTTCGGCTGGACCTTGCCGGTTTCTTTTTTCGGCGGCAAGGCGCCGCCCGGGGCGTTAGGAATATTTTCGGCCATAAGCTTTAAGCGGTTTTAAGATAGGTTGCTCGTCGGGCGTGTCAAACTCTTAATCAAAACCCGAACGGACGCCGGCGGCGCAGTGGGCGGAACGAAGGGCGCAAGACGGGCGAATCACATCGTGCCTGCGGCACTTCACGGCACGACAACCGAGTTCGTGTGCGGATAAGTTGTCCGCTCCAAAACCCAGGCGAGATCAAGCGCGGTTTTGCGGGGCGCGATGGTGACGACCGGCTTTGGCCTTCCCGGGACAACCGTTTGTTTCGTGCTTCGGTCAACCCACTTGTGGATCTCCGAATGTCCGTCCGCAAAGCTGAAGCCTGCTGCCCCGTTATGATTGGCGGCGGGAAGACTCTTCCAGCTATTCGTCTGGTTGGGGTCGTTGAAAAAATAGCCGTCATCAATGCTGTTGGCGTGTTCGTCCACGATGACGAACGTGTCAGCCGGTCTCCTGATCTCGCTCTTTTTCGTGAACTGTTTCCAACCTGTGCTCGTCACCCGGTTGCTGCCGCCGTTCATGAATCCGTTCATCGCGTAACTCCGGATGCGCGGCCCGGCGGCGGAGACGGAATTGTCCGCCGGACAACGATACGCCGCCACACTCTTGACGTAATCGCCGAGCCGGTTCGTGTGCAGAAAATCCGCGTTCGTGTTCTGCGGATTCGCCGACCAATCCATCACGCCGCCGATCCAGTTGTTGGTGCCCGCGGTTCCGCCGGCATACGGTTCATTCGCGATCAGCGCGCCTTGATTGTCATCCGCATACATGATCCAACCCAGCATCAGTTGCTTGGTGTTGCTCAAGCAATGAATGGGATGATTTGGCCGGGGCCGGTCAAAAGCGGGAAAGGCAATCACTATCAAAATTGCCATGATGGCCAGCACCACCAACAGCTCGATCAAAGTAAAGCCGTGCGACATCGCGGCGAAAGGCGAACTGGAAATGTGGTGAACGGCCCGGTGTCGGTGGACGCGCGGCGGGGATTGCATGACGCCGGTGTATCGCTCGAACGGAGCGGAGTCAATTCCAACCAATGGACGGAGCAAAGATGGTTTGACGCTCGCCCTCATCCCGGCCTCCTCCTCCGGGAGAAGGAGAATCGTTCGCCGGTCTTTTTGAAATGTTATGCGGCGGGGATGGCACGAGAGGCGTTGAACAAACCGAGGACGGACGAAAGCGTCTCCCTCTCCTTGGGGTGAGGGAGGTCGTTAAAACAAGCTTCAAGCGAGCGGAACGAAGGGCGCAGGACGGGCGAATCACGCCGCAAGTTTCGTCGCGCTGCACGGCGCGGATGGCGTTGCGCGACGGCCCGACCAATGGATGGAATCACGTTCGGACTACGCCAGAGCGCGACCAACCCCCGTGGCTTCAGGAAAAAATAGTCTTGAATTGTGTGCCTCTGCGGCACACATTGTTTCCATGCCGGTTCTAACCAAAGAACGTCGAGGAGAGCGGTTGGTCGCCCGCGTGAGCGGGTCGGACAAACTGCTGCTCCAACGCGCCGCCTCCCTTGAAGGCCGCTCGGTCGCGACATTCGTGATTACTCATGCGCGCGAAATGGCGCGGCGGATCGTGGCTGACCAGGAAACTATCGAGCTTGATGGCGTCCAGTCGCGTCGTTTCGTGAAGGCTTTGTTGAATCCCACGCCTTCTGTTCCAACCCGGTTGAAGAAAGGCGTCGTCGCTTACCGGCAGCGTGTCGCCGCCTGAGTTACGAGTCGTCTTTCTTCTCCAGGCCGAGCCATTCGGGAATCGCTTTCATCGGCAGGAACATTTTCTGACCGTCCAACGGCTGAAAGCCGAACGTGCCGTAGAACTTCGCGGCGTGGGCATCTTTCGGATCCACGACCACAGCCACCGACCCGATGACCGAACTGTTTTCGTAAGCGCGCTTGAGTGCATCCACCATCAGCAAGTCGCCAATGCCTTGTCCCTTGAACGCGAGCGCCCGAGCCAGCCGTCCCAGCAAAGTGGCGGGCACACGCGGATAGCGCGGCAATTTCTTGGTGAATTCCGGCGGCAGTTTTTCCAGTTCGATGGTGGTGGCAGAGAGTGTATAGAAGCCCGCGATTTGTCCCGGATCAGCAACCGGCACAATCACGAAACAGGCCGAGGTCCGCGACTTGGCTTCCTTGCGCGCACGAGTGCGGAGGAATTCGGTCAACTCCGGCGATTCGCACGAGAACTCGTCGCGATGGTGAACCGCGGGGTCGAGAAGCTCGAAAT
>SCTL01000058.1 GCA_004297495.1 Verrucomicrobiota bacterium | reverse complement strand
TTCGAGCGCGCGGAGAAAGCGCGGATTCACCGACGAGATTTGATTTCCTCTCGCGCATCGCCAGACCCGGCACGCGACCAGCTAAGATAGAGGCGGTCATCAACTACTAACCAGTAATGTTGACGAACGAACCCATGATCAACATTGACACTTCCGCCAAGCCAGCGCCGGATGCCGGCGAGAAAACCTCTGCGCCCATCCGTCTCTGGCTGGTGGATGACAATGATCGCCTCCGCAACACCCTCGCCGAATTGCTCGCGCGCGAGCCGGGGGTCGAGTGTGCGCGCTGCTTTGCCTCCGCCACCGCCGCGTTGAGCGCGCTGGCGAGCAAGGCCGGGCCGGATGTCATCCTGCTCGACATCCAGATGGGAAACGAAAACGGACTCGACGCCGTGCGTCCGATCAAATCGCTTTCACGTGCCACGCGCGTGTTCATGTTTACGTCGTTGCAGGACCGAGAGGCCCGCGACCGGGCGCTGGAGAACGGCGCTTCGGGTTTCCTGCTGAAACGGTGCCCGATTGAGGCGCTCGTGGAAACGATTCGCAAACCCGGCGAGTTTGACGGCTTGCCAGCGTCGCGTCGGAAACCGGCCATCCACAAACCCGCGCTCGGTCAGCTCGATGAGCGATACTGCGCGAAACCGGCGCTGCCAACAGCCGGAAGCGCGAAGACAAATTCCGACGTGCTGGGTCGCTGCTGGCGATTGCTTCGCAGTTTCTGGAATTGAACGGATCGTTCGCCGATGCTTTAACCGGCGCGAAAAGTTTGTTCCCATCGCCCCGCTCGCCTATTTTGGGCGCGGCGAATGAGCGTCAAAGTCAAAATCTGCGGCATCACCAGCGTGGCCGACGCGCAGGCGGCGGAACAGGCCGGCGCGGACATGATCGGGCTGATGTTTTACGCGCAAAGCCCGCGCAATCTTTCGCTCGAACAGGCCGTCGAAATTTCCCGCAGCGTGTCGCCGTTCGTGCTCAAGGTCGGCGTGTTTGTGAACCCCGAGGAAGCCGACGTGATGGAAGCCATCCGCGCGTGCAGTTTGAATCTGCTGCAATTCCATGGCGACGAGACTCCGGAGTTCTGCACGCAGTTCGGCGTGATGAGCATGAAGGCGTTCCGTGTGCGCGACGCGGACTCGCTCAAGGCGCTGATGGATTATCCAACCGAGGCGTGGTTGCTCGACGCTTACTCGAAGGCCGGCCTCGGCGGCACGGGCGAGAAGTTCAACTGGGATTTGGCAGTCGAGGCGAAAAAATTGGGCAAACCAATTTTTCTCGCCGGCGGATTAACACCGGAGAACGTCGCCGAAGCTGTGGCGCAGGTGAATCCGTTCGCTGTGGATGTTTCAAGCGGAGTCGAGTCGGCGCCGGGAAAGAAAGATATGGCGAAGGTTAAAGCGTTCATCGCGGCGGCAAAAAGTTGAACGGGCGCGAACTTCAGCGGCGCTTTTCTCACTTTCTCCCCCATCCGCTTTCATTTAGCTTCCCAGCATGAGCAACGTTGCTGCTGAGAACCTGCCCGACGCCCAAGGCCACTTTGGTCCTTACGGCGGACGTTATGTGCCCGAGACGTTGATGCACCCGTTGCAGGAACTGGAGGCCGAATATTTCCGCGCACAGCACGACCCGGATTTTCAACGCGAACTTTCCTACTACCTCCGCGAATTTGTTGGCCGACCCACGCCGCTGTATTTCGCCGAGCGTCTGACCAAAGACCTCGGTGGCGCGAAGATTTATCTCAAGCGCGAAGACCTCAATCACACCGGCGCGCACAAGATCAACAATGCGATGGGACAAATCCTCCTCGCCAAGCGCATGGGCAAGACCCGCATCATCGCCGAGACCGGCGCAGGCCAGCACGGCGTCGCCACCGCGACCGTCGCGGCGATGTTCGGATTGAAATGCGTCATCTACATGGGCGCGGTGGATTGCCAGCGGCAGGAACTGAACGTCTATCGCATGAAAATGCTCGGCGCGGACGTCGTGCCGGTTCACGCGGGCCAGAAGACCTTGAAGGAAGCCGTCAACGAAGCGATGCGTGATTGGGTCACGAACGTCCGCCACACGCATTACATTCTCGGCACGGCTTACGGCGCGCATCCGTATCCGGTGATGGTGCGGAATTTCCAACGCGTCATCGGCGACGAAGCGCGGGCGCAGATTTTGGAAAAGGAAAAGCGTCTGCCCGACCTGCTCATCGCCTGCGTCGGCGGCGGCTCGAACGCCATCGGGCTTTTTTATCCGTTCCTCGACGACGCGAGCGTGAAGATGGTCGGAGTCGAAGCCGGCGGACTCGGCATCCAGCCCGAGCAACACGCGGCGCGGTTTCAAGGCGGCTCGCTCGGTGTGTTGCAAGGCACGCGCAGTTATATTTTGCAGGACGAATTCGGCCAGATCCAATCCACGCACAGCGTCAGCGCCGGACTCGATTACGCCGCCGTCGGGCCGGAACACGCCTGGTTGCGCGACGCCAGCCGCGCCGAATACACCTACGCCACCGACGACCAGGCGCTCGCCGCCTTCATGAAACTCGCGCGGCTCGAAGGCATCATCCCCGCGCTGGAAAGCTCCCACGCCGTGGCCGAGTGCATGGTGCGCGCGCCGAAGCTGGGCAAGGACGCGCTCATCATCGTGAACCTCTCCGGTCGCGGCGACAAAGACGTGGCGCAAGTGGCGGCGAAGGTCGGCTTGCAGATGCCGAAGTAGTTATTTAACCGCCAAGACGCGGAGAAAAGAAATCATTCGATGGCAATTGGTGACAAGACGAGAAAGATTCTATGGG
>SCTL01000626.1 GCA_004297495.1 Verrucomicrobiota bacterium | reverse complement strand
CGTCGCGTCGCGGCGCGACGGCGTGCTGGCGTCAGGCGGCGCGGAGTTTTTTGCGGCATTGTTGCGCGCGGAGCGCGGCTCTGTGAGCCGCTGCGGGGTCGCTGCTGGATCAATCGCGTCAACAGCCAGCCAACGCGCTGCGGCTCACAGAGCCGCGCTCCAGGGAAGCGAACTGTTTGTCTGCGGCAGCACGAGCGAGGCGACGCGGAAATTCGTGGAAACTCAGCGGGCCCGCGGCATTCCGGTTTTCGCGCTGCCACCGGAACTGGCGAGCGGAGAGGAATTCAGCCCGGCGGCGCTCGACGAAATCGCCATGCGCGCACGAGCGGCTTTCGAGAAACAGCAGCGCGTTATTTTATGCGTGGGCCTGCCGCAAGTGAGTGATGGCACAATTGCGGCCAGATTGTCTTCTCACTTGGTGACCGTGGCTGGCGCGTTGATCGTGCCGGCAAACGTGGTCAGTATTTTCGCCGAGGGTGGCGCGACGGCGGTGGAACTGGCGCGGCGTATGAATTGGTCGCGGCTGACGGTGCAGCGCGAGTGGCAGCGGGGCGTGGTGACGCTGGCCGCGAGTGACGACAAATTTTTTCTCACGGTGAAGCCGGGCAGTTATGTCTGGCCGGAAGCGCTCCCGGCAAGTTGATTGAGGGCGGTTTGCTCTTTTTTCACTGCGAGGAGGTGGACACGCTTTTGCTTTTTGTGTAAAGGTAGCGAGATGTCAGCCACTGGGATTTCGAGCGAGAAGCTGAGTTTCGTTGACCCGTCGCCGATTGCGCGCCGGTTGCTGTGGCATTTATTTTCCATCGGCTCGCGGCGCATCGCCGACGCGGACAAGCACGAATCCTACGAGAAACCGGGCGCGCATCTCTTCTGGGTGCAGTCCGGCGAGGGCGAGTTGCAGCACGAGAGCGGGCATTTCCAACTCAAGGCGGGGAAAAAAGTCTGGCTGGTGGACATGGCGCGGCCGCGCACGTACGTGCCCTCGCCGGGCCGGCATCTGACCATTGCGGGATTTCGTTTCGGTGGGCCGGGGCTGGAGTTCTGGCATCAGGAAATCAAAGGGGACCAGAATTCCGAGTTCACGCTGGATGATTTCGGGCTCGTGAAACAGACGCAGAGTGAATTGCAGCGGCTGGTGCGGCGCCAGCCGGTGGGTTGGGAATGGCAGGTGCACGTGGTGATCACGAACATCCTCGGCCAGTTGCTGATGTCGCGCGGGCTGCTGGTTTCGCCTCACGCGGAGTTGCCGCCGCCGGTGGTGCGCGTGCTCAATGCGATCTCAGGCAATCCGCTGCGCGACTGGAAGGCGAAGGAACTCGCGATGGTGGGCAAGGTGAGCTACTCGGGTTTGCGCGCGCTGTTCCACAAGTCGGGGCAGGGGACGATTCATCAACACATCCAGCGCGCGCGGCTGGACCAGGCGCGGCTGTTGTTGACGGATCGCCGGCTCTCGGTCAAGGACGTGGCGCAGCAGTTGAATTTTTCCAGCGAGTTTTATTTCAGTCATTTCTTCCGTCATCACTCCGGCCTCAGCCCGACGGAATTTCGCAAGCATCTGAAGGGATAAACATTTTGGGAGAGCAACATCCAACATCCAACATCCAACATCGAACACCTCGCCAGATGACCGGCCTCTGGATGTTCGGTGTTGGATGTTGGATGTTGGATGTTGGATGTTTCCTTGTGTCCGCTGTGCTAATGCTTGCACTTCCCCGTTGCTCCTTGGGTCAGGAAACCCAGCGCCAATATCTCTCCGGCCACGGCAAGGACGACGCCGTGCCGTGGAAATTTTTCTGCACGACCGGCGCGCTCTCGGGCTTTTGGACGAACCTGCCCGTGCCGTCGAACTGGGACGTGCAAGGCTTCGGTCACCTGACTTACAAGAAGGACTACACGAACGCGCTGACGGAACGTGGGCTGTACGAACATGAGTTCAGCGTTCCGAGTTCGTGGCTGGATCGCCGGGTGTTTCTGGTGTTTGAAGGCGCGATGACGGACACGAGTGCGAAGTTGAATGGCGAGTCGGTCGGCCCGGTGCATCAGGGGAGTTTTTATCGCTTCAAATACGATGTGACTCCGTTTCTGAAATTTGACGGAACGAACAAACTCGAAATTGAAGTCGCGAAACACTCGGCGAATGAATCCGTGAACAAGGCCGAGCGGCTGGCGGATTACTGGGTGTTCGGCGGAATTTTTCGTCCGGTGTATCTCGAAGCCGTGCCCGCGCAGTATATCGAGCGTGTAGCGATTGACGCGCGGGCGGACGGTGATTTCAAGATGGATGTGTTTCTGCGCAGCGTGAAGGATGCGGACGTAGTCGAGGCGCAAATCACGACGTTGGATGGACAAAAGGTTGGCGAAAAGTTTGGAGCTCCGGCTTCAGCCGGACCGAACCGCCTGAAGGCGGAACTCCAAACCAAAATCGGTTCACCGAAAACCTGGACTGCGGAAACGCCAAATCTTTATCGCGTGGAAGTGCGTTTGAAACGCGGCAACGAAGTGTTGCACCAAATCACGCAGCAGTTTGGCTTCCGCACGTTCGAAGTGCGGGATGGCGATGGACTCTATCTCAATGGACGCAAAATCATTTTGAAAGGCGTGAACCGACATTCGTTCTGGCCGGACTCGGGGCGCTGCTTGAGCGACGCTGTGCATCGGCTCGACATTGAGACGATCAAGGCAATGAATGGCAACGCCGTCCGCATGTCGCATTATCCGCCGGACGCGGAGTTTCTCGATTTGTGCGACGAGCTTGGCCTCTACGTGCTCGACGAACTCGCCGGCTGGCACAATTACTACGACACACCCACCGGCACGCGACTTGTCGAGGCGATGGTGGCGCGTGACGTGAATCACCCGAGCATTTTGCTTTGGGACAATGGCAACGAGGGCGGCTTCAACACGAACCTTGACAAAGTTTTCGGCCAGTTCGATCCGCAACAGCGGCGCGTGTTGCATCCGTGGGCGCCGTTCAGCGGCGTGAACACGGCTCACTATCTTGTCTATTCCAACGCCATGATCGCGGCCAGCGGCGCGGCGATGTATTACCATGGCGGGGAGAAGAGCGAGTTCGTGAGCAGGAACCTGCCGCAGAACTTGATCTATATGCCCACGGAATTCATGCACGCGCTTTACGACGGCGGCGGTGGCGCGGGCCTCGAGGATTATTGGAACGTGATGATGAGCAGTTCGAACTGCGCGGGTGGATTCATCTGGGCGCTGACTGACGACGGCGTGAAACGGCCCGACACCGGGGAAATTGACACCGCCGGCAATCAAGCGCCCGATGGCATCGTCGGCCCGTATCGCGAGCGCGAGGGAAGTTTTTATGCGATCAAAGATATTTGGTCGCCGATCAGTGTGGCGCCGGACGCGAGCGGTGCGCTGATGGTGACCAATCGTTACAGCTTTCGCGACGCGAACGAATGTGGATTCAAATGGCAGCTCAGAAAATATCCAACGCCGTCACAAACAAATTCCGGGTTTGCGGTTGTCGCCGAAGGGAAGGCGAAGACCGGCTCGATTCCACCGGGGCGGAGTGGCCCACTCAAGCTTGTTCTGCCCACGGTCTGGACGAATGCCGACGCGCTGGCGATCCAGATCACCGATCCAGTCGGACGCGAACTCTGGACGGCTTCGTGGCCGATGTCCGCCGCCACGAGAGCATTTGGATTCAGCCACGCGGGTTCGCCGCCACAGCCTGTTGTTTCGAGCGAGGGCGGTCACAGCTTTGAACTGAAATCGGGTGACATCGCGGTGACCATCAGCAAGGACACGGGCCTGCTGCTCAAAGTCGCGCGGGGCGAACAGATTTATTCGCTTGGAACCGGGCCGCGCCTGGCGGCGGGAGGTCTGGCCTTGTTGAACATCGAGCAAAAGCAAACCGCGTCCGGCGCGACGGTGGCGGCAACGTACTCGGGCGATTTGAATTCAGTGACCTGGCGGCTCCTGAGCAACGGCTGGTTGCGCTGCGATTACAAATTCACCGCGTCCGGCGCGCAGGACTGCTTCGGCGTCGTGTTCAATCTTCCGGAGGATGGGGTGAAGTCCAAGCGCTGGCTGGGTGACGGGCCGTATCGTGTTTGGAAAAATCGTCTGCGCGGCGTGACGCTCGGCGTTTGGGAAAATGAATTCAACGACACCATCACCGGTTATCGCGACTGGAAATATCCCGAGTTCAAAGGCTGCTTCGCGAACGTGCGCTGGCTGCAACTGGAGACGACGGAAGGCTTGATCACTGTCGTGCCGGAAAATATTCCATACGTCCAGGTCCTCACGCCCGGGCAGCCGCCGGATGATCTGGTCGCGAAAACGAAAGTGAACCTGCCGAAATGCGGGCTGGGTTTCCTGCACGCGATTCCGCCCATCGGCACGAAGTTCAAGGAGGCCGGCGGCGGCGGGCCGCAAGGCCAGCCGAACGTGGGGCAGGGCGAGTATTCCGGCTCGGTGAGTTTTTATTTCGGCAAGCTGCCGTGAGCCGGCCTGGAGTTCCGCGTTTACGCGGTCCGGCAAATTCAATGCCGCCGGAAGACGGAACTCCAAATTGAACCGCGCAGGTTTTTCGTGGACACCATTTTCACGAGTGCTAAAGTCAATAGCATGAAAGTCAAGTCAACCATCCTTCCCTTTGTCATCTTGACGGCCTTGATCCTCGCCGCGTCTCAAACCCGGGCACAAGACAGCACGCCACCGCTGACGGCGGCGGAGTTGGAGACGATTTACAACGCGTCCATTGAGAAGCGCACGGCGGAAATCCTGAAGGCGCTCGCCTTGACGGATGCCGCCAAGGCCACGCGCGTGCATGACGTCATCATGGCGCAGTATCGGTCGTTGCGCGCGCGCGACGAGGCGCTGGACACGATGTTCAAGGAACTCGCCAAGAACGCGCCGGGCGTGGAGACGAATCGCTCAGCCATTTTGCGCACGCTCTCGCAGACGCTGCACAGCCAGTTCGTGGGGAAACTTTCGGCGGAGCTTTCACCCGCGCAGGTGGAGTTGGTGAAGGACAAGCTGACTTACGACAAGGTCAAAGTCACCTACGACGCCTATTGCAACATCGTGGCCGGCTTGGACGACAAGGATAAGGCGATGATCCTGGACTCACTCAAGGAAGCGCGCGAGGAAGCCATTGACGGCGGCAGCGCGGTCGAGAAGACGGAGATTTTCCAACGCCACAAGGACCGGATCAACGCCCGGCTGTTGGCGGGCGGACATGACGTCGCCAAGGCGATCAAGGAATGGGAAGAGAAACAGGAGTCGCAGCCCAAGCCGAAAGCGGCGGGGAACTGAGCGGCTTGCGGAGCATGTAGGAGACGACGTGAGGAGTCTTGCATCTGGATGTTAGGCGTCATGCAGCGCATCGGGAAAATACGAAGGTCGGGAGCATACGGTATTGCGGCTGCGCTTGTGTTATTAGGCAGCTTCTTCCTGCCGATGCCTTCCCGGTGGTATCAGATGGCGCTGCTTTCAGTGGTGTGCGTGCTCGCGGGTTGCGCCTGTTTCTTCAGCGCTCGTGAGAGGCGAGCAGGCGAGACGGGGCGTAGCGTGGGATTCTTCGCTTTTGCAGTTCTTGTGATTCTCTTGGGGTTGTTGACTGTTCTGATTTTTGTTTTGTGACTATGACGCCTGACCATGCGCTACAGCGAACGGCGGCGGGCCGTCGCAGTTGCAATCGGTGCGCCTCGTGGCCGCCGTCGCTGAGCTGGGGGTCGTCAGACTCCTCACGTCTTCTTTTACTTCCACTCTGACTGAAATTTGTATTCGCCGGAGCCGACGACGAAAACGGCGCGGTCTTTTTCCTGGCGGAGAAACTTCACCGTTTCATTCTTATCCACCGGCTTTTCACTTTCCGTGACTTGCTGGCCATCATTCGCCGGGAGAAAAACCGTGGCCGTGGTGTTCGCCGGAATTTTTATTTTTAGCGTGAACCGACTGCCGTCGCGCTGCCACACGCTTTCAATCGGGCCGCGAATGGAATGATAACTGGCCCGCGCCCACGTCAGATCGCCGACGGGTTGCGGGTGGATGAGGATTTTTTTGAAGCCCGGCCCAGCGGGATCGCCATCAATGCCCGCGACGTCTTTGTAAAACCATTCGGTGATTTGACCGAGCATGAAGTGGTTGTGCGAGGTCGTGAGGTTTGCGTCCCAGGATTCCGTCAGACTCGTCTCGCCCTTCTTCAACATGTAGCCGTAGCCGGGTTTTTCCGTCTGGTTGATGATCTTGTAAACCAAATCTGAACGGCCGTTTTGCGCGAGCGCCTGGAGCAGGAAACGGAAGCCAATGTCGCCGGCGGTGATGGCGTAACCGCGCGTTTCGAGATCGCGCACCAGCGCGGCCAGCACCGAACTGCGACGGGAAGGCTCGACGATGCCGAGCACGAGGGGCAGGGCGTTGCCCGCTTGCGAGCCGCTGATATAACTGCCCGTGTCGGTGTCGAAGAACGCACGGTTGTAGCTCGCGCGGATTTGTTCAGCCTTCGCGGAAAAAGTTTTCGCCTCGTCGGGTTTGTCGAGCAACGCGGCGACGCGGGAAAGAATCCACGCATCGTGAAAATAAAAAGCGGTGGCGGTTGCGGTGGGCGGCGTGAGTTGGGCCACGCCCGGTTTTTTTGCGCCGAGATCGAACCAATCGCCCAAGCCCTCGCTCACGAGGTTGTTCGCCGAGCGGCCTTCGAGATAGGCGAAGTAGCGTTTCATGGCGGCGTAATGAGTGTGCAGCAAATCGAGGTCGCCTTCGAATTGATACTGTTGCCAGGGGACGATGATGAACGCGCTGCCCCATTCCGCCGCGGCGCGGAACGTGCCTTTGAA
>SCTL01000625.1 GCA_004297495.1 Verrucomicrobiota bacterium | reverse complement strand
CGCATCATTCACGAGGATTGAAGCGGGACTCGCGCGCGAGCTGCTCCCAGTGTTTGCGTTCGGCTTCGCTGATTTTTTCCGGCACAACGATCCGCGCGACGACGATCAAATCACCATGCCCGCCCTCGCGCAACGACAGGCCGCGACCGCGCACGCGAAGTTTTTGTCCGCTCTGCGTGCCGGGCGGAATTTTGATGTTCACGCGACCGGTCAGTGTGGGCACAGAAAGATTTGCGCCGAGCGCGGCTTCCCACGGCGCGAGGTCGGCTTCAAAAATCAGGTTGTGATCCTGCACCTCGAACTCGGGATGCTTCGCAAGCCGCACGCGCAAATACAAATCCCCCGCCTGACCGCCGCCGCTGCCCTGCTCTCCCTTGCCGGCGAGCCGCAGTTTCTGTCCTTCGGTGACACCGGCGGGAACTTTCACCTGATAGGTTTGCGTCTTCGAGCCGTGCCGCACATTCACGGAGCGCACGGAGCCGTGCATCGCTTCTTCGAGCGTGACCATGATGTCGCCTTCGATGTCGCGGCCTTGCTGCGCGAACTGCACGTCTTGATCGAATCCCGCGCCGCGTCCGAATCCGCCCGGGCCGCCGCGTCGTGAACCAAAAAACTGCTCGAAGAAATCGCTGAAGCCCGTGCCGCCGAACTCGAACTCGTAATGTCCCGGGCCTGGCCGGCGCGCCTGTCGTCCTCCGCCGAAGCTCTGTTCCCAGCCGGGCGGCGGACGGAATTCCGAACCGGACTTCCAGTTCGCGCCCAGTTCGTCGTACTTCTTGCGCTTCTCAGGATCGCCCAGGACTTCGTAGGCCTCGTTGACTTCCTTGAATTTTTCCTCGGCGCGCTTTTTGTCCTTCGCCACGTCGGGATGGAATTCGCGCGCCAGTTTGCGAAAGGATTTTTTGATCTCGGCCTCGCTTGCGCCACGCGGCACGCCGAGGATTTCGTAATAGTCTTTGTATTGGACGGGCATGTTGTTCCTTCAAATCCTCAGCAATGATGCGCTCGGGCGGCGATTTGTCAAAGCGGACGGCGCGCGGCACTGCGGGCTGCAGCGACCACGATTGTCATTGGATGCTGCTTGCAAACCCAGCAGATTCAACCGCTGCGGCCCGGAGTGCCGCGCGCCGGTGGTTGGGTAGTCGCCGGCGCGGCGTCGGGTGAGACTGAGCCGAGGCTGATGATGTATTTGATGCCCTCGGCCACGGACATGTCGAGTTTGGTGACTTTGCTTTCCGGCACGATGACCATGAAACCGGAGGTGGGATTCGGCGTCGTGGGAATGAAAACGCAAACGACTTTCTCGCCGGTTTTCTTTTCGATGGCTTCGTTCTGTTCGCTCGTGATGAAGCCGACCGAGTGCATGCCTTCGTGCGGGAATTCTACAAGCACGACGGTCTTGAACGAGTTCGCGCCGCCGGATGTAAAGGCGTCGTTCACCTGCTTGATCGTGCCATAGACCTTGTTGAGCAACGGCACGCGCAACAGGGCGTTGTCCATCCACGCAATGAGCCGCTTGCCGAGATAATAGCGCGTGAGCAACCCGGCGAGCGTGATCAGCGCGACCGCCAGCAGCAGCGCGAACAGACTCCAATACCAATACATCGCCCCGTCGCCGTTGGCTTCGTGCGTGAGTTTGCGCGGCAGGAAAAAGAGCAGCAGGTCGGTGATGTTGGACACCGTGCCGAAGATCCAGACCAGAATGCCGATGGACGCCGCCGCGGGCAGCACCACGGCCAGACCGGTCAAGAAATTGGAGCGCCAACGAGCCAGCAAGGATTTTTGCACAGGACGAGATTAGCGATTGAGAGAGACCGGCTCAAGACGGGAGACAGACACGACGTAGCGGCTTTCGGCAGAAAGCCGCCAACTAAAAAAACCTACAAGTGCGGCGCTCTGCCGAGACGCCGCTACGCCGGGAGGGCCAACTTTGAAAGCGGAAACTCTTTTGCGAGCGCAGCGACCAGCCGGTTCTCTTCGCGCTTCATCTTCTTGCGGGCAGGAACGCGTTTATCGTCGTGGCCTAGTAAATGGAGAACGCCGTGAACCGTGTAGCGCACGATCTCGGATTGCCAACTGGTTTTGAAACGCTTTGCTTGCCGGACAGCTTCGTCCACGCAAACCAGAATCTCGCCGTGAATTCCGGTTTCGAGTTTCGAGTTTCGAGATTCGCGTTCCGAGTAATCGAACGTGATGACGTCCGTCGAGCCTGCGTGCTGAAGGAAGCTTTCATTCAGCGCAGCCATTTCATCGTCCGCCACGAGCGTGACGCCCAATTGGGCTGACAACAGATTGAGTTCTTCGGCCAACAGATGCTTTGCAATGCGACGCAGCAAAGCCACCTTCACCCGCCGCGTGCGCTGGCGATTTTGGATCGTGAGTTCAACGGCCATGCGCACCGCTACTCCGGCTTGGCGTGACCACGATGCTCCTCGTAGGCGCTGATGATCCGCTGGACGAGCGGGTGGCGCACCACGTCGCGCTTGCTGAATTCCACGATGGCAATGCCCTCCGTGTGCCGCAACGCGCGATGCGCTTCGAGCAGGCCGGAGTGTTTGTGCGGCGGCAGGTCAATCTGCGTTTCGTCGCCCGTGATGACCGCCTTCGAGCCGTGACCGAGGCGCGTGAGGAACATCAGCATCTGTTCGGTGGTGGAATTCTGGGCTTCGTCGAGAATGATGAACGCGTTGTTGAGCGTGCGTCCGCGCATGTAAGCGAGCGGCGCAACTTCAATCGTGTTGCGCTCGGTGTGCTTTTGGATTTCTTCCGCCGGCATCATGTCCTGCAACGCGTCATGCAGCGGGCGCAGATAGGGCGTGATCTTTTCGTAAAGATCGCCGGGCAAAAAACCCAGCGCCTCGCCCGCCTCGACCGCCGGACGCGTGAGAATGATGCGGGAAATCTTTCCTTCGCGCAGCGTCGAGAGCGCCATCGCGACCGCCAGATAAGTTTTGCCCGTGCCCGCCGGGCCGATGCCGAAGGTGACATCGTGCTTGCGGATGGCGTCGAGATATTTTTTCTGGCCGACGGTTTTGGCGGTGACGCCGGGTTTGCGCTCGTGCGTTTGCACGCGGTCGTTCATCAAGTCCTTCAGCGTCGAGACGCCTTCATGTTTCACGACATTGAGCGCGTGGGTGAATTCGCGGTTGCGCACCGGCGCGCCCGCCTTGAGCGAACTTTCCAGCGAAATGAACAAATGCTTCGCGCGCTCGACGGCGTCCGCCGCGCCGTCGAGTTTGATCCAGCCTTCGCGACAGGTGGCTTTCACGCCGAGTTCAGTTTCCAGCGCGGCCAGATTGCGCGGCTCGTTGTTGTAAAGCTGCTGCGCGACGCGGGCGTTTTCGAAGTGAAGGGTTTCCGTCGGCATTTTTGATTTACGATTTAAGATTTACGATTGGGGAGGCGCCGCGCGTCGGGGGGGCAACGCAATCTCCATTCAACTGAAGTTTTCATTGCGTTCACTTGGTGAGCGCGGCGCGCAGTTGGTTGCTCAATTCCTCCAATGCCTGCGGCACGACGCTGGTGTTGGCGAGCACGGGCATGAAATTCGTGTCGCCATTCCAGCGCGGGACGATGTGGATGTGCAGATGTTCGAGAATGCCCGCGCCGGCGACTTTGCCGAGGTTGATACCGATGTTGAAGCCCTCGGGCTTCATCAGTTGCGTCAACGCGTTGATGCAGCGGCGCGCGAGCTTCCAGAGGTCGCTCACTTCGTCGTCGGTCAAGCCGTTGAAGTCGGCCACTTGTTTGTAAGGCACGACCATGATGTGACCGCCGTTGTAGGGATAGCGATTCAGCACCGCGTAGCAAGTGCGGTCGCGCGCGATGACGAGATTCTTCACGTCGTCGGAAGATTGCGCGATGGAAGTGAAGAGACTTTCCTCGAGCTTGGGTTTGGGCGCGAGGATGTATTCGATCCGCCACGGTGCGTGGAGTTGTTCCATGCGGGCAGAGTATTCGCCGGTTGCGGCAAAGTCAAAAGCCGATGGTCACGCCGTGAGCCTGCACAAAACCGTCGGGGCGGTTCAGGCCATGACAACGGCTTTGCGGGATTTCTCAGTCTTGACCCGCAGGACATAGACGAGGGCCTTGACGGCGAGTTCGATGAAGAGAAACGGCTTGGCAATGAAATCGTTGCCGCCGCTCATCATGGAACTGGCGCGGCTTTCAAAGTCCGTCAGGCTGGTGACGAACACGACGGGCGTTTTGTTGTGCGCGGGCAAGGCGCGCAGTTTGGTGCAAAGCTCGAAGCCGTTCATGCCGGGCATGTCCACGTCGAGAAACACGAGGTCGAAGGAATTCTCCGAAAGCAATTTGTAGGCGACCCCCGGGTCTTCGACCGTCACGGATTTCAGCTTGGCTTTTTCGAGCGCGTACGTGACGGCTCGGCGGGAAATGGCTTCGTCGTCCACGACGAGAATGTTTGCAGGTGGAATTTCCTGCCGGTCGGGCAGCGTGCCATGCTCGAAGAGGAAGCCGAGAAAATCAATCGCGCTGGCGACGGTGCGGAGCGTGGAGGCGTTGATGCTGGTCGGTTTCTCGTAAAGTTCCTTGAGCAACGCTTCGAGGGCGTCGGCCATCTGGGAGATTTGCAGCAAGCCGGCGATACCCGCGTTGCCGGTGAGCGCGTGGATGCGGCGGTAAAGTTCGTGCAGTTGCTTGAGGCGCGTCATCTCGCTGTCGGCTTTGATGAGGCTCTGCAGGTTGGCGCGCAGCATGGCGAGCGTGCCGGGCAGACTTTCGATGAAAGATTTGCGGAGGTCGGCCTGAAACTCGGCGTCGGCATCGCCGCTGGAGAGCACGGGTTTCGCCGGCAGCGCCGGACGGGCGACCATCGGCGGGGACTCGGCCCCGGAGGCGGGCGCGGCCGCGGTCTTGGTGGTCTGTTCGGCCACGGGAAGACCGCCGCCCACCGTGCTGCGCACAACATCAAGCA
Organism: Verrucomicrobiota bacterium; assembly: GCA_004297495.1. Classification (GTDB taxonomy): domain Bacteria; phylum Verrucomicrobiota; class Verrucomicrobiia; order Limisphaerales; family JADLHS01; genus SCTL01. The sequence continues at coordinate 2,694 of SCTL01000625.1, read as the reverse complement.
CCTGGCGCGGCGTGCAATTCGCCTTGGAAAGACATTTGGTGGCGCCGGCTTTCCACGCTTCCTGCACCATGTTGGTCAGATAGGTGTTGGAGAAAACAATGACGGGCGTCTTTTCAAAATCCTTCTCGGCCCGAATCATTTTCATCAGTTCAACGCCGGTCAGCTTGGGCAGCATGAGGTCGAGAATGACCACGTCCGGACGGTAGGACTTCACCATTTCCAGACCGACTTCGCCGTCCAACGCCACTTCGACCTGATAACCTTCGACCGAAAGTTTGTTGCGGTAGATGTTGGCGACGATCTGGTCGTCTTCGATGAGTAGAATTTTTTTCATTTGTTCGCGGGCAATTCCAGGTTGGCGTAAGGCTCAAGTTTTTTGCTGATCAATTCGTACTCGCGATGGACTTGCTTCATCAGGTCGTCCGCGCCGTTGAGTTTGCCGTCGTGACCCTGCATTTCCAGTTCGCGCAGCAAGGGCACGATGCGGGCCATGCCGCAAGTGGCGCTGGCGCCGGCGCAACTGTGCGCGACGCGGCGGACATCGGCGGTCTGATTCGCCTGCACGGCCAGGTCAAGTTCCTCAAGCTGAGCACTGGTCTGCTTGAGATAAAGCGTCACCAATTCGCGCAGGTTTTCCTCGTTGCCGTCGGTGAAATCCTTCAATCGTTCCATGTCCACCGGCGGAATTTCATTCGTCATGACATGCGCATGTGCAGCCTCCACGATGGTCGCCGCGGGCGAATTCTTTCCTTCCACGTCGGTCATGGCAGCGGTGTGCGCCCAGCGTTCCACCACCGAGCGCACGTCCTCCGGGCGCACCGGCTTCGAGAGATAATCATCCATGCCGGCGGCGAGACAACGTTCGCGATCTCCTTGCATGGCGCTGGCCGTCATTGCCACGATGATCATCGGCGATTTGAAATTGGGATTTCGCTGGCGATCTTTCTGCCGGTCGCGAATGGCCCTGGTCGCTTCGATCCCATCCATCTCGGGCATCATCAGGTCCATGAACACGAGGTCGTACGCCTGGCGTTCGATGGCTGTGAGCGCCTCCACGCCGTTGGCCGCCACATCGGGTTTGTAGCCCATCTGGCTCAACAGCCGGACGGCGACTTTTTGATTGATGATGTTGTCGTCGCAGAGCAGCACGCGCATGGGCAGGCGCTCGGAAAGTTTGGGATCGAGTTTGGCGGGGCCATCGGGTTTTCGGGGCACGGGTTTGGCGCCGGAAATCACGCGCGCCAGAACCTCGCGCAATTGCGCGGGCTTGATCGGCTTGGTGAGACAACTCGCGAACGCGGCTTCGGCAAATCCCGGGACATCCTGCTTCACGCCCATGGACGTGAGCAGCACGAGCGGCATCACCGTCGCGCTGGGCATTTTGCGGATTTCGCAGGCGAGCATGAGGCCATCCATGCCCGGCATCTGCATGTCGAGGATGGCGAGATCGAACTGTTCGCCGGCGCGCATGTACTCGAGCGCCTGCGCCGCACTGGCGGCGACACGCGGGATCATGCCCCACTTGCCGGTCTGCAACGTGAGAATGCGGCAGTTGGTGGGATTGTCATCCACGATCAAAAGACGGAGATTGGCGAGTTGCGGCAGCGCGGACTCCGGCGACGGCACCGCGTTGGGGACGGACTGCAAGGGCAGCGTGAAGTGAAAGGTTGAACCTTTGCCATGAACGCTCTCGGCCCACATTTTTCCGCCCATCAATTCGACGAGGCGTTTGCAAATCGTCAGGCCCAAACCGGTGCCGCCGAATTTGCGCGCGGTGGAAGTCTCGGCCTGCGAGAACGGCTTAAACAAGCGCGCCAGTTTGTCCGGCGCAATGCCGATGCCCGTGTCACGCACGGAAAAGTGCAAATGCCACAGCGATTTGCCGGCGGGGCTGGATTCGGGCGCGGAAAGAACTTTGATCTGCGTGACGACTTCGCCTCGCTCGGTGAATTTGATGCCGTTGCTCAACAGGTTCACCAGCACCTGCCGCAGGCGCGTGATGTCACCGAGCAGTTGCACCGGAATGCCATCGTCCATCTGATACGCGAGTTCGAGATGCTTCTCCGCCGCCTTGGCCGCGAGCAGGTCGAGCGCTTCCTCGACGCAATGGCGCACATCGAATGGTTGCGCTTCGAGTTCCAGTTTGCCGGCTTCGATCTTCGAAAGGTCGAGAATGTCGTTGATGATTGTGAGCAACGCTTCGCCGCCGGAATAAATCGTGTCCACGTAGCCGCGCTGTTCCGGGGTGAGCGGCGTTTCCAACAACAATCCCGCCATCGCGATCACGCCGTTCATCGGCGTGCGAATCTCATGACTCATGTCCGCGAGAAAATTCGCCTTGGCGCGCGCGGCGGCTTCGGCGGTGAGACGTGCGGTGGTCAATTCCTTGTTCGCGCGGGTCAGTTCGTCCTGAAGAAATTTTCCGCGCAACGCGCAGCAGACGCGCGCCCGGAGTTCCGTCGTCTCGAAAGGTTTGGTGAGATAATCGTTCGCGCCCGCCTCGAACGCGCGGAGTTTGTCCTCCGTGCTGTTCCACGCCGTGAGCATGATGATGGGAATGGCCTGGGCTTCCGGCATCTTCCGGATTTCTTGCAGCACCGTGAATCCGTCCACGCCCGGCAGGCCCACGTCCAGCAGCACCAAGTCCACGCGCGCGCCGCGCAACAAGAGCATCGCATCGGCGTGATTGCCAGC
>SCTL01000624.1 GCA_004297495.1 Verrucomicrobiota bacterium | reverse complement strand
AGCGCCGCCCCACGATTGATCCGTCGCTTGGTCGTGTTCCTCGGCGTCTATATTTGCGCCTACTGGCTCTGGTGGCAGCTCCTGAAAACCTTTCAGCCGCCGACGATTCTGCTTTGTTACGCTGGGGCGATCATGCTTTGGCTGGTGAGCGAAGTGGTGAGTTTGTTGCTGCCGTTTTTTGCGTTGCCGGCAGGAAGGTTATTGCCGCCGTTGCACGGCGCATCGCCGCCGCTCGCGAAAAGCGTCTCGGATTTCTGGGGGCGTTGTTGGAACGTTTGGACGAGCGACTGGTTTCGCCAGATCATTTTTCGCCCGCTGCAAACTCGTCCCGTGCTCGCACTGTTCGTGGTGTTTCTGGTATCCGGTGTTCTTCACGAATGGGTGATCAATGTTCCGCTCTACCTGGTCACGGGCAGAAACTGTTTTGGCTCCATGGGCCTCTACTTTTTGTTGCAGGCGTTCGGCATTTTGATTGAACGGAGAACTCGCAATCGTGGCGTTCGGATTCTTCTCGTATGGCTGTTTGTTTTCGGCGCCGCTCCGCTGATGGTGAACGAAGGGATGCTTCGTGTTCTTCACCTTTGGCCGGACTGAACAGCAGAAGCCTAGAAGCCATCTCAAAAATGGCGAATGGAGCGCGGCGTTCACGCCGCTTCCGATGACGACTGCCAAATGCAGGCCGGAAATCAACGGGTGCGTCGACGTTGAAGCGGGCTAAAGCCCGCGCTCCGATTTTTATGAGATGGCTTCTGGCAACTCGCGCGCGTTCCCGTTTGACTTGCCGCAGCCCGGTCTGCAAGCTCGCGCGCACAGTTGAACCTCAAAGCGCTGCCCAAAATTGATCTGCACCTGCATCTCGACGGCGCCATCCGTGTCGCCACGATTGCCGAGTTGGGCGAGGAATTGGGCATCCGCCTGCCGACTTACGATGCGAAGGAACTCGCGAAGTTCGTTCAAGTGGATCGCGACTGCCGCAGCCTCACGGATTTTCTCAAACGGTTCGAAGTCTTCTATCCCATCCTGCCGTTTGCCCAAACGCAGGAGCGCATCGCCTACGAGTTGTGTGAGGATTGCGCGCGCGACAACGTGATTTATTTCGAGGCGCGCTTTGCGCCCGCGCTCTGCACGAGTCCGAAGTTCACAATGGAAGATGCGATCGTGGCCGCGTTGGAAGGATTTCGCCGCGGCCAGCGCGATTTCGGCGTGCGTTGCGGAACGATTCTGTGTTGTTACCGCTCGGTCTCCGTGCGCGAGAACGTGGAGACGGTGAAGCTGGCGCACAAATATCGCGGGCAAGGCGTCGTGGGCATTGATTTAGCCGGCGATGAAAACAAATTTCCCGCCGCGCCGCACGCGGAAGCGTTCGCGCTCGCGCGCAAACTGGAAATCCCAATCACCATTCATGCAGGCGAAGGCAACAGTCCAGAGAACATTCGCGAGGCCGTGTTCACGCACGGCGCGACGCGCATTGGCCACGGCGTGAGTTTGCAGCATGATCCGGAGTTGCTGAAAGCCGTGCGTGATCGCGGCACGGTGTTCGAGATTTGCCTGACGAGCAATTTGCAGACTTGCACCGTGCCGTCGGTGCAGGCGCATCCGTTCAGAAAATTTCTCGACGAAAAATTGCGCGTCACGCTCAACACGGACGATCCCGCCATCAGCAACATCACGCTGACCGACGAGTTCGAACTGGCAGTGCGCGAGTTCCGTCTCAAACCCGCCGAGGTGCGCGGGCTTTTGCTGAATGCGGCGCAGGCCGTGTTTGGCGAGGTTTCATTGCAGCGCGACCTCACGGAGCGGTTCACTCATCTGAAGTTTGGCTGAAGTGAAAATCGCAACGCTGTAAAGACTCCCGCTCTAACCGAACGCACCCCTCACCCCGTCCCTCTCCCCATCGGATGGGGAGAGGGTGTCCGCAGGATGGGTGAGGGGAACCGTTGTTCTAAAGTCGCGTATTGGCTTTCGCCCTCGCGCAATTAAACTCTGCGCGATGAATCTGCTCGAAGAACTGCAATGGCGCGGACTGGTGCAGGATTGCACTGACGCCGCCGAATTGACCAAGCGTCTCGCCGCCGGGCCGGTCACGCTTTATTGCGGCTTCGATCCCACCGCCGACAGTTTGCACGTCGGGCATCTCATGGGGCAGGTCATGTTGCGGCGCTTTCAACTCGCGGGGCATCATCCGCTCCCGCTCGCCGGCGGCGCGACGGGTTCGATCGGCGATCCCAGCGGCAAATCCAGCGAGCGCCAGTTGCTCACGCGCGACGTGCTCGAACACAACGTCGCCTGCATCAAACAACAGCTTTCGCGCATTCTGGATTTTGAAACGAAGACCAACCCGGCGCGGCTCGTGGACAACGCCACCTGGACGGCGCAGATCAGCTTCCTCGATTTCCTTCGCGACATCGGAAAACATTTTTCCGTGAACGTGATGATCGCGAAGGAGAGCGTGCGCGCGCGCATGGAGGACCGCGAAGTCGGCATCAGCTACACCGAGTTCAGCTACATGCTGCTCCAGGCTCACGACTTTTATCACCTGCGCGAGAAGTTCAACTGCGAACTCCAGATCGGCGGCAGCGATCAATGGGGCAACATCACGGCGGGCACGGATTTGATCCGCAAAAAACTCGGCGCGCCCAGCTTCGGCCTCACGTTCCCGCTGCTGACCAAAGCCGACGGCACGAAGTTCGGCAAGACCGAGAGCGGCGCGGTGTGGCTCGATCCGAAAAAGACCAGCCCGTATCGCTTCTACCAGTTCTTCATTCAAGCCGACGACGCGATGGTGGTGAAGTATCTGAAAATGCTCACGCTCCTGCCGCGCGAAGAAATCGAGGCGCTCGAAGCGAAACACACCGCGAACCCCGGCGCGCGCGAAGCGCATCGCGCGCTGGCGAAAGCCGTGACGACGATGGTTCACGGTGAACACGCCACGCAGGAGGCGATGCGCGCGAGCGAGATTTTGTTCGGCGGCGAACTGGCAGGCGTGAAAGAAAGCACGTTCAACGAAATCGTCGGCGAAGTGCCCACGAAAGAAATCGAGAAAGCCAAACTCGCCGGCGCGGGCTTTCCGTTGGTCGAACTGCTGGTTCACTCCGGCCTTTGTCCGTCAAAAGGTCAGGCACGAAAGGACATCGAAGGCGGCGGCGTGAACATCAACAACGTCCGCGAAGCCAGCGCCGCGCGCGCCGTGACGACGAACGACCTGCTTTTCGGCAAACACGTCTTGTTGCGGAAGGGGAAGAAGAATTACGTCGTCGTGACGGCGAAGTAATTTCGTAGCGGCTGCTCGGCAGAGAGCCGCAAGCCGAAATAGTGCGGCGTTCTCCCGAACGCCGCTACGCCGGATAGAGAAGATGAAACGCATCGTCGAGCCGGAGTTGATGGACGCGGCGGAGCAGGCCAAGGCTTATGCCGAGGCTGACTTTTCTTCCGCGCATGAAACATATCCAAAACTCTTCGCGCAAAGATTCCCCCGACGACCGAAGCGGGGACTCGCTCTCGATCTCGGTTGCGGGCCGTGTGATGTGACGATTCGTTTTGCGAAGGCGAATCCGGGTTACACGTTTCACGCCGTGGACGGTTCGGCGGCAATGTTGCGACAGGCGAAGCGGGCAATCCAAAGAGCAGAGCAAACCCCTCACCCTTCCCTCTCCCCATCCGATGGGGAGAGGGTGTCCGCAGGACGGGTGAGGGGCAATGGATTCTCACAACGCATCCGACTCATCGAAGGTTTCATTCCGGGCGCGCCAATTCCGAAGCGAAGCTATGACGTGATTTTGTCGTCCAGCTTTCTGCATCACCTGCACGAGCCGCAGGTGTTGTGGCAGACGGTGCGCGAGCGGTCGCGGCGCGGGACGATCGTGTTCGTGCCGGATTTGCGGCGACCAGCAACGAAAGCGAAGGTTCGGGAGTTCGTTAAAAAATATTGCGGCAGCGAGCCGGAAGTCTTGCGCCGGGATTTTTACAACTCACTGCTCGCGGCATTCACGCCGGCAGAAGTGCGCCGGCAATTGAAGGCGGCGGGATTGCGCGGACTGAAGGTGGAAATAATCAGTGACCGGCACCTGCTGGTTTACGGCCGGATAGATTAAAAGAATGGATTGTGCTCCTGCTCCTCGGCGACGGTCGTGAGCGGACCGTGGCCTGGGCAAAGCAGCGTGTCCGCCGGCAGCGTGAGAATCTGCTCGCGCACTTTCTGCCGCGCCAAGTCCCATTGACCGTTCCCGTTGCCCATCGAGCCGGCGAAGATTGCATCGCCCACGATGGCGACGTGCGGCGCGTCCTCCTGCCAGTTGCCAATGAGGTAAGTCACGCCGTCCTCCGCGTGGCCGGGCGTCTCGCGATACGTCACGCGCAAGCCGCCGAGATGAACGATCTCGCTCGGCTTGTTGCGCTGGTCCATCGGCGCGCTCTTGGAACTGGTGTGCAACTTCGCTTTCGGAAATGCCTCGCGGATTTTTGGCAGCGCCTCCACGTGATCCCAATGCGAGTGCGTGATGAAAATGTGGCGAAGCTGAAGTTGATTCTCCGCGATGCAATCCAGAATCGGCTGGGCATCGAGGCCGGTGTCGAACAACGCGGCGTCACGCTGCACTTCATCCCACAGGAGATAGCAATTCACCGTGATGCCTTCGGCGCTGGTGGTGAACACGCGCAACTCACGCCACTGGCTCAAATCTTTTTCCGTCGGCAACCAGCCGTTCGCGAGGCCTTGAAGTTTGTTTGCGCTCAGACCAATCACGCCGGCGAGCGCGGCGAAGTTCACTGATTTGCCGGGCTTGCCGGATTCTTCAAGTGACGTGAGTTCGGCTTCGCTCAAACCGGCGGCATTCGCGGCGGCGCTGCCGGAGACATTCGACATCGCGCGCGCTTTGCGGATGATGTCGCCCAAATGATCTTCAAGGTTCATAGAGAAAATGGATTCTTGTTTCGGTGACCGTGGTAGGGCGCGTCACTCCGTGCGCGCCGTTTCC
>SCTL01000623.1 GCA_004297495.1 Verrucomicrobiota bacterium | reverse complement strand
AAAGGTATCGCTGAAATGGAACTGCGACACCTGCGTTACTTCGTGACGGTGGCTGAGTTGTTGAACTTCACCAAAGCCGCCACGAGATTGCGCGTCGCGCAACCCGCGCTCAGTCGTCAGGTGCGCGATCTCGAAGATGAACTCGGTGTGCAATTGCTCGAACGCGGCCCGCGCTCGGTGCGGCTCACGGAAGCGGGCGCAACGTTTCTCAGCGAGGCAAAAGCTGTTTTGCGACGCGCCGAGGAAGCGACGCAGGCGGTGAAAGCCGTGGCGCGCGGTGAGCGCGGGGAGATTCACGTCGGCTACGCGCCGACACCGACGGTGGAATTGTTGCCGTGCGCGTTGCACACGTTCCAGAACATCGCGCCGGAAGTGCGCATGACGTTGCACGATCTTTCGAGCGAGGAAATGTTGCGCGGACTGGGTGACGGCAAGTTGCACGTCTGCCTCATGGTGCAGTCATCGCCCGCGGCCATGCGTGGGTTGAAGTTTGAAGTACTGCGCGAATACGAGACTTGCGTGGCGTTGCGGCCGTCGCATCCGCTGGCGCGGGCGAAGCAAGTGCGGCTGGAACAGATTGTGACCGAACCGCTCGTGGCCTATGCGCGCGCGGATTATCCCGAGTATCACACGATGCTCGAAGAACTTTTTCGCGCCTGCGGTCGCAAGCCGCGCGTGGTGGAGGAACACGACAGCGCGCCGGGGTTGATCGCGGCGGTGGAAATCGGGCGCGGGCTCGCCATCGTTCCTTCGTGCATGGCGATGCTCACGGGAAACCGCTTAAAACTGCGTCCACTGTTGCCCCAACCCGCGCCGTTGCAGGTCGGCGTGGCTTACGATCCAAAGCGGATTTCCGTTGCGGCGGAGAAATTTTTATCGGCCACCCGCGTCGCGCCCGCCCCGAGCCGAAGGCGTTAGGAACTTTGTTCAGGAAACTCCGGGGTTGACTTTCCGCCAATGTCGAGAAACTTGTGTGGTCAATGTCAACCAGACGCCTGCCGCCTGATTGAAGCGAATATGATCTCAAACGAACGGCCATCGCCTTACGGCCACCGAGGATTCGGTGCGCCAAAACCTCCGGTCAACGAAGACACTCTCGCCACCGAGAAGGTCCAGATCGAACGCAAGACGTTCGTTTTCACGCTCAAGGAAAATCCACGCGGCAGATTCTTGCGCATCACCGAGGACGTCGGCGGTCGGCGCGACACCATCATCATTCCCGCGCCGGGGCTCGAGGATTTCAAGAAGCTGCTGGACCAGATGGTGAAGTCGTCCGCCGAAATTCCCGCCAAACATCCGTCGGCGGGTTGATTGCCGGCGTTTCGCTCAAGCTTTCCTGGCGGGGACCGGTTTGCGGGCTTTCAATTGCGGCGCGTCGCCCCAAAGACTTTCCAGGTCGTAATGCTCCCGCACGTCCGCCTTCATCACGTGCACCAGCACGTCGAAATAATCCAGCACCACCCACCCGCCGTTGGCGGAGCCATCCACGGCGCGCGGACGCAGTTCGTGGTCTTCGCGCAATTTGCCGGTGATCTCGTCCATGATCGCCCGCACGTGCGGCTGGCTCGTGCCCGAGACGATGACAAAAAAATCCGTGACGCTCGAAAGCTTGCGCACGTCGAGCACCACGATGTCCTCGGCTTTTCGGTTGTCGGCCAGGTCGCGGCAGAGTTGGGCGAGTTTTTTGGAATCCATCATTGCGGGGAGAGTTTAACCACGGATGGACACGGATGAACACAGATAAAACTTCGCCGGGCGGGTTCAGGCATAAAGTTTGGCGTTTCGGATGAACTCCCCCACGGCGGCGGGTACGAGCGGTTCGAGCGGCAAGCCGGCTTTGGCCCGGGCGCGGATTTCTGAGGACGAAACAGCAAGGGGAAAACCGTCGAGCTGTCGCCCGCGAAAGGGCGGCGGAAACGGAACCGCCGCCTCACCCGGTCGCGGAATCGCGACAAACTCCGCCAGCCCGGCCAGTTCACGCGCCTCCCGCCACTGGGGCAGTGAAGCGACGTTGTCCGCGCCGATAAGATAGAAAAGTTCCGCACCGGAAAATTTCTCGGCGTACTGGCGGAGCGTTTCGATGGTGTAGGAAGTTCCGCCGCGCGTAATTTCCTGGTCATCCACGACGCACTTGGTTTTACCGACGAAAGCCAGACGCAACATCGCGAGACGCGCGGCGGCGGGCGCGGGTTGGCGGTCGGGCTTGAACGGGGATTGCGCCGCGGGAATCAGAAACAGGCGGTCGAGCGCCAGTTCCTCCAGCGCCGCCTGAGCCACTAGCAAATGCCCGAGGTGAACCGGATCGAACGAGCCGCCGTAAAGACCGATGCGTTGCATCGCCGTCCAGAGTCCAAAGTTCAAAGTCCAAAGTCAATGAAGCCTCCGGTCACGTCAGCCGCAGTCTTGCATCGTCAGGCTTTTTCTGTCTGGTATGGCGGGAAATGATTTCCACGTCATGAAGCGACTTATTCTCGCCAGCCTCATTCTGATCGCGTGTCTTGCGGCCGGCCTGCTGGTCTGGCGGATTTCAAAACCACCGTCGTCGCCCGCGTTCGCGGTTGGGCCCGCGCGACCCGCCGGTCGGGTGCCACCGCAACTGGCGGCGACGTGGGATCGCGCCTATCTGCTCGCGCCGGATGGCTCGCTCTGGGCGTGGGGCGGCACGCAGTTCGGACTCGCGGACATACAGATTTCTTCCCGCACAGAGATTCCCCGTCGCCTGGGCACAAACTCCGACTGGCGAAAAATCTCCGCGAGCTGGACTTTTGCGGTCGCGCTGAAGACCGATGGCAGTCTCTGGGGTTGGGGCAGCGACAGTTCAGGCGAATTGACCGGCGTAGTAAAACGCGGTTTGGCCACAACGCCCGTGCGCCTCGGCAACGAGAATGACTGGGCGGAATTGAGCGTCGGTGCAAGTCACGGCATGGCACTGAAAACGAACGGCTCGCTCTGGACGTGGGGACAGAATAATTACGGCCAGATTGGCGACGGCACGACGAGTAATCGTTTCTCTCCGTTCGAAATTCTGCCGGGTTCGCGCTGGCGTGCCAGCGCTGCGGGTTCGTTCAACAGCTACGCCTTGGGCGACGACGGCACGATCTGGGGTTGGGGCTTGGACCCGACGACCGGGGGCAAGCGAAACGACTTGTCGCCCGCGCAGATCGGCACGGACACAAACTGGATCGCGCTGGCTGCCGGCGATTATCACCTTCTGGGCTTGAAACGGGATGGGACAGTCTGGATTCACGGTCAGAACGCAGGAGTGGCTGCCAGGGGTTTCGCGACCAGTTCGGTTGCGGGCTTTGTACAACTCGGCACCAACACAGACTGGCGGGAAATTTATTGCGGCCAGAATTTTTCCGTGCTGCGGAAAGCCGACGGTTCGTGGTGGCTCGCGGGCGACAACTCGAGCTTTCGGCCGCGGGTGTATTCCGCTTTCTCCGTGGGCGGAGAGCCGAGGCGGATGCCGGAGTCCTTCGAGCCGTGGGCCTTTGCCGCCGGAGGCAGCACCATCATCCTGCTGAACAAGGACGGCAAACTTTGGACGTGGGGAGACCGGCTGGGTTCAGTGGATCGCCGCACCACTTTCAGGGACGTGATCAATTTTTTGAGCACTCGCCTTGGTCGCCGCGCGGGTTCAACGCCCAGCCCCAAAGCGATCGAAGATTCAGCGCCACATTTTGTTTGGGAACTCCCAGCGGAAGGAAAAAGTTCCAGCGCAAACTCCGGTCACTGATGACGGTCGTTTGATTTTCCCGCCGAACGAATCAGCGCGGCAGCGGATGAAATTGAAACTTCGCCGGCGCTTTCGCCTCAGCATCCAGTTCGGCGGTGTAGTAGCCGCCGTCCTTGAGCAGTTCGATGCCGGCGAGCGAGGGACAGAGCCGCACGTGAAAATGTTTCCACGTTCGCGCTTCGTTCAGCGCGCGGCTCATGCGACGGACGTTGGTGCCGAGAAAATTGATTGCCGGCATTCCGGCCAGCAGCCGGCTTTTCCAGAGATACAGCGGCGAGTGCAGATGGCCGATGATGGTCTGCTCGATTTGTTCGGCGTGGGATTTCACCGCGTCCTCGCGCCAGAGAAACGGCAAGGCGGTGGGATCGTGACAGAAGAGAATCACGCACTGCTCGGGGCGCAGCTTCGAGAAAGCCTCGCGAATCTCCGCGAGATGCAGTTCGCGCAATCGCAGCCACTCGTTTTGTTCCGCAGGCAGAATGTCGCGATCATAAACTGGCAGGCTCACAAGCGTGGAGGCGACGCCGATGAGAACGTAGTTGCCGAGTTCGAGTTGCCAGAACGGTTGGAGGTTTAACTCGCCCGTCGCGCGCTGCCAGCTTTGCAGGCGGAGGCCGCCGCGTTCGCCGAGCAAATTGCTTTTGCCGAGTTCATGATCGCCAAGCGTCATGTGCAATTTTTCGCCAAAGCGCGCGCGCAGGCGACCCACACATTCCCGCGCGCTCTCGAACGTGGCGTCGTCGCTGAGTCCGAGCCACGCGGAGCCGCAGGGAAAATCCCCGTTGGCGATCACGAAATCCGTGGGCGGAACTTCCGCAAGAAAACGGTCGAACTGGCCGTTCTGCTGCATCGGATGTTTCATCCAGACGATTTTGCGATACGCCTGCAAGGGTAGACGGAGGAACGGATTTTTGATCGGGCTGAACTCGAAGTCATCGCCCCGCGCGCGCTCGGTTGCGCCGGCGAAATGGATGTCACTGACGATTGCGAGGGTGAAGCGGCGGCCCATTGAGTCCAACGTCTAAAGTCTAAAGTCCAAAGTCAACGCGCACAGTTTCGGACTTCAGACTTTCGACTCGGGACTTGAGGCCGAGCTGTGGGGAAGATAGATGCTGAAAGTCGAGCCGGCGCCAGGCTCGCTTTGCAGGGTGATCAAGCCGTAGTGTTCCTCGACGATCTTGCGCGTGATGGCCAGCCCCAGCCCCGTGCCGTTGGGCTTGGTGGTGAAAAACGGCTCGAACAAACGCCCCAGGTTTTCGTCCGCCACGCCCACGCCGGTATCGCGCACGCTGACGCAGAGGAACGTCGCGCCGTTGCGCCCGGCGAGCGCGGGCGGGAGTTGTCCGGCGACGGGCTGGCTGGTGTTCACGGTCAGGGAACCGTTTGTGCCGATGGCTTCGATGCCGTTGAGCAGAATGTTCAGGAACGCCTGTTCCAGCTGGTCCTGATCGCCGGGCACAACGTCGCTGGCGGCGTCGAATTCCAATTCGAGTTTGATCATGCGCTCGTCGAGATGATGCTTCACGAGTTGCAGCGAGTAATTCAGCGTGTTGTGAATCGCAAGCGGACGGACGTTGGCGCTGGCGGGCGCGCCGAAGTGCAGCATCTGCGCAACGAGGCGTTCGATGCGCTGCATCTCGCGGCGAACGATGCCGGCGAGTTCGGCGTCCTGATTTTTTTCGAGCAGCAACTCGACGAACGTACGGATGGCGACGAGGGCATTTTTGACTTCGTGCGCCATGCCGGTAGAGAGCGTGCCCACGCTGGCGAGGCGGTCCAGTTTGCGAATGGTCCGCTCCGTGGCTTCGCTGGTGGCGATCTCCGAAAGTATGAGCGTGACGTGAGCTTTGCCGGTGGGCAATCGCACGGGGACGGCGCGCACCTGAAACGGGCCGAGGACACCCGTGGCGCTTTCCAAAAGAACGCGCGGACGGGTGACAGGTTTCAACAGACTCGCCGCTTCGCGAATGATCGGTTGCAGGGAAGCGGGGAGCTGTTCGACGCGATGGCCGAACGGGCGATTTTCCGGGAAGCCGAGTTGCGCGCCGAGGTCGGGCGTGCAGGCGAGCACGAGATCGCCTTCGACGACGAGCACCTCGCCCTGCGAAACCGGAGGGAGCGTGAGATCGAGACGCGCGGGCATCGGCGGATGCGCCGCGAGAGTCTGGCTTGAGAGGACGGTGTTCACGCTGCTGTCCATTGAACTCGCACTCGCGCGAAAAATCAAATGCTCTCCGCGTTTGCGAAAAGATTTCTCGCGGCGCAGGGAAGCGCCGAGGCGTGGCGCGCGGCGTGAAGTTTGCAAATCGAGACAGCGCTTGTCAGGGAACGGGACACTTCGCCGGCAGTCGGCTGACTGATTGGGCGAAAACGTGCTTTCCCGGGGCTTCCCCGGTAGTTTGGCACCATCTCGGCTTTGGAGCAGACTGCCTATGAATATAACTCGTGAGACGGTAACAATTCGCTCGTTGGGCGATGAACTGGCGGGCGTGCTTTTTCTTCCCGAGGCCCACACGCCCGCGCCGGTGATCGTGGTCAGCCACGGCGCCGGTGAGTTCAAGGAAAACTATTTTGAACTGTGCTCGCTGCTCGCCGAGAAGGGCATCGCCGCGCTGGCGATGGACATGCACGGTCACGGCGCGAGCCAGGGCGGACGCCATCACGTTTACATGAAGGAATGGGTCGCAGATATTCGCGCGGCGATTGATTTTCTGACCGGGCATCCGCGCGTGGATGGCGGAAAGATCGGCGCGTTCGGTCTATCCTCCGGCGGCACGGCCATTCTCGAAGCTGCGATGGAAGACAAACGCATCAAGACTTTGATCACGCTGGATGCCACGGTGCGCGATTCGTTGCCGTTGGTGGCGGGTTTGTTCCTCAAGGCGTTCGTAGCCATCGG
>SCTL01000622.1 GCA_004297495.1 Verrucomicrobiota bacterium | reverse complement strand
CCTGCGGCGATTTTGGTTTCAAAGTTTCATCGCAGCCGCAAGCGCCCACCGGCCAGCCGGTAAAAAAACCAGCCGCGGAAGTTGCGATACACTTGCGCTGCAAACGCGTTCACGGGCGCAACCTACCAGACGAGCCCGCAGCGTCAAGCTCGTCCGGCGTGAAGCCACTCCACCGGCCGCGAAAACGAGTTTTGCTTTCTTCAAAATTCACGACTGGCTACGTTATGGTCATGCGCAAAGCGTCTTTGGATTTTCTAAAAACTCTCGTCAACACCCCCAGCCCGGTCGGCCACGAAACGCGCGGCCAGCGCGTCTGGCTCGATTACGCGAAGAAGTTCGCCGACGAAACTTTCTCCGACGCCTACGGCAACTGCGTCGCCGTGCTGAACAAAGGCGGTTCACCGCGCATCATGCTCGCCGGTCACGCCGACGAAATCGCCATGGCCGTGAATTACATTGATGACAACGGGTATCTCTACGTCCGCCGCATGGGCGGCGTGGACGCGGCGATCACGAAAGCGCAGCGCGTCACCATTCACACGCGCAGCGGCCCGGTGCGCGGCGTGGTCGGAAATGTCGCCCCGCATTTGATGAAACAGGAAGGCGATCCCAAGCCGCCGAAGATTCACGACCTGTTCATTGACATCGGCGCGGGCGAGAAGAAGGCGGCGGAAAAACTCGTGCGCGTGGGCGATCCCATCACGCTGGTGGACGAGTTTGAATTGTTGCGTGACGACCTCGCCGTGGCGCGGGCCTTCGACAATCGCATCGGCACCTGGTCGGTGATCGAGGCGCTGCGGTTGTTGAAGGAGTCGGGAAGAAAACTGCACGCGGAGATTTGCGCCGTGTCAAACGTGCAGGAGGAAGTCGGCCTGCTCGGCGCGCGGCAGATCGCTTATTCGCTCAAGCCGGACATCGCGCTCGTCGTGGACGTGACGCACGCCACGGATTATCCGACCGTGAGCAAAGCGCAGCACGGCGACATCAAGATCGGCGGCGGCCCGGCCATCACGCACGGCGGTTGCAATCATCCTGAAGTCGTGAGGCGCATCGAAGCCGTGGCGAAGGCGAAAAAGATTTCGCTGCAACACGAAGCGATGTCCGCCACGAGCGGCACGGACACCGACGCGATTTTCTGGACGCGCGGCGGCATCGCGAGCGCGTTGATCAGCCTGCCGAACCGCTACATGCACTCGCCGGTGGAACTCGTGAGCCTGAAAGACCTCGAACAAATCCCGCAACTCCTCGCCGCCTTCGCGCTCTCGGTGAAGCGGGGCGAGCGGTTCAAAGTGAAGATTTAGTTGGCGCAACTTGGATGCGCGACGGTTTGTGAAATTCGTGTCAGCAAGTTTCCCGCGCCTCGCGCATTTCACAGTTTCAATTCCCGCGCCTTGAGTTAATCCTTCTTGCCGACGATGCCGCCGTTTCCAAAACGAATTCCGCCGCGCGGGCCGGGCAAACGTTCCGCCCGCCAGCGCGTGCTCGCGGCCTGGCGCGGCGTGGACCTTGAGCCACTGGAGGCGGCGCAAAGAGATCGCGCCCGTTCGGTCAGTGCGGTGATGCCGCAACTGCTGACTGATTTGCGCATCGAAAAACGGCGCGCCGAAATCGAAGTCGTGCGCGTGTGGAGCGAGTTGATT
>SCTL01000621.1 GCA_004297495.1 Verrucomicrobiota bacterium | reverse complement strand
CTCCAGGACCCGCGACGCTTCCACCACAATCTTGTGGGCGCCGGAACTACCGGGGTCGGAATTCAACACCGTCTCCGCCAGCATGAGCGCCTCGGCGGCGTTGCCATTGCGCAAGGCGAGTTGCGCCCGCCCGATCGTCGGTGCCGACCCCGCGCCGCTGATCATTTTTTTGAAAAACCCGCCGCCCTTGCTCTCCGCCCGGCCCAGTTGCGCCCGGCGTAGCGCCTTGCGGCAATCAATGAAGCCCGGCTCGCGCGCCAGCACTTGGTTCAGCAAATCAATCGCGTAATCATAGTTCTCGCGCTGCACCGCCTCCGTTCCCTTGGTGTAAATCATCCGCACATCCCGGGGAATCGCCATCGCGTTCTTTTCAGCCATACTCAAATCTGTTCAAACCGGCGACGAAAAGGCAATCGAATTTGCGCCGGTGACCTGAAGCCAGGTTTGGCAAGCCGCGTTTGACTGCATGGGGAAGTCGCCTAGGCTGCCTTGTGCCGATTGCCCTCGAATTTCGCCGCGCAGGAATTCATTTGCCCGATCTCGGGCTGTGGCTCGATCCCCGCGAGCCGAAAACTGGCGACGAACTGGTCTTTGTCAGCCATGCGCACTCGGACCACATCGCCGCGCATCGCGAAGTCATCCTCACCGAACCGACCGCTAGGTTAATGCAAGCGCGCATCCGTGGCTCGCGCATCGAGCACACCCTGCGCTTCGGTCATCCGGTGGAATTTCACCAAGGCAAAATCCCCTTCCGCATCACGCTGCTGCCCGCTGGACACATTCTAGGCAGCGCCATGGCGCTCGTCGAAGCCGTGGGCGGCAGCCTGCTCTACACCGGCGATTTCAAATTGCGCCGCGGTCTCGCCGCCGAGATGTGCGAACCGCGCGGCGCGGACATTCTGATCATGGAAACCACGTTCGGTCTGCCGAAGTATCGTTTCCCGCGCGGCGATGTGACCTTCGAGCAAGTCATCCGTTTCTGCCGTGAAACACTTGAACACGATGAAACACCCGTGCTGCTCGCTTACTCACTTGGCAAGACCCAGGAAGTTTTGCGCGCACTCAACGCCGCTCGACTGCCAGTCATGCTGTATGAACAAGCTTTCAAGCTGACGAAGATTTACGAGCAACTCGGCCAAAGCTTTCCCGCACACGAGGAGTTCGATGCCGGGAACACGCGCGGAAAAATCCTGATCTGGCCGCCCGGCGCGACGACGCAGAACTTGCGAGCCAAACTCGGCAAGGCCCGCCTCGCCGTCTTGAGCGGCTGGGCGATGGATGCAAGTTGCCGCTTCCAGAACCGCGCCGACGCCGCATTTCCCGTCAGCGATCATGCGGATTACGACGAGTTGCTGGAAATGGTCACGCTGGTGCAGCCAAAAAAGATTTACACCGTTCACGGCTTCGCGCGTGAGTTTGCCCACACGCTTCGCAGTCTGGGTCACAACGCCGTCGCGCCCGGCTGGCATGAGCAGATGGCGCTGGAACTTTGAGACGAGAAATTATTTCTTCTCAGTATGCCAGATGTCACCTTCGCCGTAACTGAACCAGCGGCTCGTCGTGACTTTCTGCTGCGTGAAGAACTGCACGCCTTCCCTGCCCTGCATGTGCAGATCGCCGAAGAATGAGTCGTTCCAGCCGTTGAACGGAAACCACGCCATCGAAGCCGGCACACCGATGTTGATCCCGACCATGCCGCAGTTGACGCGATGCTTGAACTCGCGCGCCGCTTTGCCGTTGCGGGTGAAGATCGAAGCGCCGTTGCCGTAAAATGATTTGTTCGCC
Organism: Verrucomicrobiota bacterium; assembly: GCA_004297495.1. Taxonomy (GTDB): domain Bacteria; phylum Verrucomicrobiota; class Verrucomicrobiia; order Limisphaerales; family JADLHS01; genus SCTL01. Next base: position 7,536 of record SCTL01000621.1, on the reverse strand, counting down.
AGTTCGATGGCCGCGTCCAAATCCTCCATGTGCATGACGTTCAGCACCGGACCGAAGATTTCCTCCTTCGCGACCGTCATGCCGGTTTGCACCTGGTCGAGAATCGTCGCGCCGACGTAAAAGCCATTTGGCGCGTCGCTGACTTTCACGCCGCGGCCATCGGCGGGAATCTTCGCGCCTTCCTTCACGCCCGCTTCGATCAACTGCAACACGCGATCGCGATGCTGGCTCGTGATGACCGCGCCCATGTCAGGTTGTTTCTCGCGATCAGTCGGGCCGACTTTGATTCGCTTCGTGGCTTCAATGAGCGTGGGTAAAACGGATTTCTCCGCACCGCCGACGACCACTGCCGTTGAACCCGCCATGCAACGCTCGCCTGCGCAACCGAATGCGGCTTCGATGACGCCGCGTGTGGAATTCTCCACGTCCGCGTCGGGCATGAGGATCACGTAATTCTTCGCGCCGCCGTTGGACTGGACACGTTTGCCATGCTTCGTGCCGGTTTCGTAGATGTAGCGCGCAATCGGCGTCGAGCCGACAAACGAAATCGCCTTGACCTTCGGATGCGTGAGCAGCGCGTCCACAACTTCGCGTCCGCCGTGAACGATGTTCAACACGCCTTTCGGCAGGCCTGCCTTCTCCAGCAACTTCGCGATCTTGATGGCGGTGAGCGGAACTTTCTCGCTGGGTTTGAGGACGTACGTGTTGCCGCACGCGATCGCGATGGGATACATCCACAGCGGCACCATCGCGGGAAAATTGAACGGCGTGATGCCGACACACACGCCGAGCGGCTGGCGAATCGCCTCGCAATCAATCCCGCGCGCGATGTTCTCCAGCACCTCGCCCATCATCAGCGACGGCACGCCGAGCGCGAACTCCACGACTTCCATGCCGCGCTTCACGTCGCCGCGCGATTCGACGAGCGTTTTGCCATGCTCGCGCGTGTTGCACCGCACGATGTCCTCAAAATTATCCTCCATCAACATCTTGAAGCGGCCGAGAATCCGCGCGCGTTCGACCGGCGGCGTTTCCATCCATGCCGGAAACGCAGCGTGCGCGGCCTCGACAGCGGCGTTCACGTCCGCCGCCGTGCCGACGGGACATTCGGCGATAACTTCGCCGATGGATGGATTGAATACCGGCGTGCCGGCGATCTTTGGCTGAAGCCATTCACCACCGATGTAAAAGGGACAGGATTCAAGTGTGTTCGTCATAACAAGTTTTCAAATTTCCAAATTCACCGTTGCTCCAACGGCTTCACGCCGCGTTGCGCCGGCCCCGTGTAATTCGACAGCGGGCGAATCAACGTATTGTTCGCCAGTTGCTCCATGATGTGCGCCGTCCAACCGGTGATCCGCGCCATCACAAAGATCGGCGTGTACATATCAATATCAATGCCCATCATGTAATAGGCCGGGCCGCTCGGGAAATCCAGGTTCGGATAAATCCCTTTCTGCTCAATCATCGTCGCTTCGAGAATGTCCGCGATGTCCAGCCACTTGGCCTGGCCGGTGAAGTCCGCCATCGCGCGCGCATACTTCTTCATCGTCGGCACACGTGAATCGCCGTGCTTGTAAACGCGATGGCCGAAGCCCATCACTTTCCGATGATTGCGCAACGCGGCGAGCATCCAGTCGCGCGCACGCGCCGGCTCGGCGATTTCGAGCAGCATCTTCATCACGGCCTCGTTCGCGCCGCCGTGCAACGGGCCTTTCAGCGACGCGATCCCCGCCGTCACGCCGCCGTGCAAATCCGCCATGCTCGACACCACCACCCGCGCGGTGAACGTCGAAGCGTTGAACCCGTGTTCCGCGTAGAGAATCAACGAAGCGTCGAACGCGCGCACCACTTCCGGCGCGGGCACTTTGCCGAAGCACACGTGGAAAAAATTCTCCGCGATGCCGACATCATCGCGCGGCGGGATGACTTCCAGGCCTTTGCGCAGCCGATAGAACGCGCCGATGATCGTCGGAATCTTCGCGAGCAATTCGACTGAGCGCTGCATGTTCGCCTCGGCATCCTGCCGCTCCGGCTTGGCCTGTTCCATTCCCAGGAAACTGACGGCGGTTCGCAAGACGTCCATCGGATGCGCCGTGTGCGGAAACTTTCGCAGGACTTCCAGCAATGTCGGACTGATTCCGCGCCTCGTGCGTTCGTAAGTTCGGAAAGCATCCAGATCGCGCGCGCTGGGAAGTTCCCCGTGCCAGATGAGCCACGCGATTTTCTCGAAGCAACAGTGCTCCACCAGTTCCTGCACCGGGTAGCCGAAATAGACGAGCGAGTTGATCTCCGGCATCACCTTCGAGATGCGCGTCGAATCCACGACCACACCGTCGAGGCCTTTGTGAATGATTTCATCGCTCATATTAGTTCTGTAGCAGCGGACGTCAGTCCGCTCCAATCAATGAATGAGCCGACTCATGTCGGCTGCTACAGTTTGAAATTAAAAACATCTTTGTCGAACTGCGCGTAATCTTCGTAGCGCAACAACTCGTAAAGTTCCGCGCGCGTTTGCATCTGCTTCAACAACGATTCCTGCGTGCCGTCGCTCTTGATCGTCGCCAACCCTGCCTCAATGGCTTTCATAGCAAGCCGCAACGTCGTCACCGGATAGATCACGATGTTGAACCCGAGATCGGCAAGCTGTTTCGCTGTCAGCAATTTGCTTTTGCCGAACTCGGTCATATTCGCGAGCAGCGGAACTTTGATGGCTTCGCGGAATTTCTCGAACTCAGCTTCATCCGCCAACGCTTCTGGGAAAATGGCGTCCGCGCCGGCGTCAACGTAAGCCTTCGCCCGAGCAATCGCACCATCCAGACGTTCGGATGCCCGCGCATCTGTGCGGGCCATGATGAGAAAATTTTTGTCGCGCCGAGCGCCGACAGCAGCACGGATTTTTTCCACCATGGCTTGTGGCGTGACGAGCGATTTGCCGTCGAGATGGCCGCAGCGTTTTGGATTCACCTGATCTTCGAGATGACAGCCGCACAAGCCGGCGTCCTCCAAAGTCTGAATTGTGCGTGCTACGTTCAATGCTTCACCGAACCCCGTGTCCGCGTCAATAAGCGCAGGCAAGTCCGTCGCGCGCGCAATCGCGCCGCCACGCGTGGCGACTTCGGGGAGCGTCGTCAAACCGATGTCTGGCAGACCCAAATCCGCCGACAGCGCCGCGCCGGAAACATAAACGCCCTCAAAGCCGTGCCGCTGAATGGCCATCGCCACGAGCGGCGAGAACGCGCCGGGCATGCGCAGCAGTCTGCCGGACGCGAGCGCGGCTCGGAGTTTTTGGCGCTTCTCGGCAGCGGATTGGGTGGCTTGAAGCATGGCTAGAAGATTCCTCGTTGGTCGCGCACGGGGCAAGTCAGTTTGTCTGGAGGTAGCATCACGTTCAACGCGCCGAGTTCGCCCGCTTTGAGTTCACCGAGCCGTTGCGAAGCGGCGATGAACCGCTGGCTCTCGTCGCGCGAGATGAAATCTTCCGTGAGCGTCTGGAACTTGTTGATGTAGTTGGGGCGGGCAAACGGACGCGCCCCGAGCGGATGCGCATCGGCCACGGCGATTTCATCCGTAAGCTTCTTGCCGTCGTTGAAAATGATTTCGACGCGACCACCAAAGGCCTTTTCCTTCGGGTCAATTGAGTGATAGCGCCGCGTCCATTCGGAATCTTCGCGGGTTGTGATCTTTTTCCACAGCGCGACAACGTCGGGATGCTTTACGACTTCAGGCGCGTAGCTCTTGACGTGATGCCAGAAACCGGTATGCAACGCGGCGGCGAAGATGAACATGATGCTGTGGTCAAGCGTCTCGCGGCTGGCGTTCGGGTCGGACTTCTGCGGATCGTTCGCGCCCGTGCCGATCACGAAATGCGTGTGATGGCTCGTGTGGATGACAATCTCGCGGATGGTTTTCAGGTCGGCGATCTGCTGGCGCAACTTGAACGCGAGGTCAATCCACGCCTGCGCCTGATACTCGGCGGAATGTTCCTTGGTGTAGGAATCGAGAATCGCGCGGCACGGTTCGCCGGGCGCGGGCAACGGCACATCGAAACTAGCGTTCTTGCCGCCGAGCATCCAGGCAATGACGCTGTCCTCACCCTCGTAGATCGGCGACGGACTTTTCTCGCCGCGCATCGCGCGATCCACGGCTTCGATGGCGAGCTTGCCGGCGTGCGCGGGCGCGTAGGCTTTCCAACTGGAAATCTCGCCCTTGCGCGATTGCCGCGTGGAAAAGCCGACATGCACCGCCTGCTGCACGGCTTGATAAATCGTGTCGGTGTCGAGGCCGAGCATCGCGCCGATGCCGGCGGCGGCGGACGGACACAGATGCGCGATGTGATCCTTTTTGAATTCGTGCAAACAAATCGCGCGAACCAAATCCATCTGGATTTCATAGGCGACGACTAGGCCGCGCAGCAACTGTGCGCCGGTGCAACCGCATTGCTGCGCCACGGCCAGCAGCGGCGGGATGTTGTCGCCGGGATGCGAATAATCCGCCGCGAGAAACGTGTCGTGCATGTCGAGTTCACGCACGGCGACACCGTTGGCCCACGCGGCCCACTCGCAATCGAATCGCTGCTCGCTCGTCACGCCGAACAACGCGGCGCCTTTAGCGCGCGGATGCGCCAACGCCTGCGTGCGGGCGTTGGCCACCGGCTCGCGATTGATGGCGGCGATGGCGACGGAGGCGTTATCAATTACCCGATTGATGACCATCTCCGCGACTTCAGGAAGGACCGGCGCTTGGTCTGTGGCGACGGAGGCGAGCTTCCACGCCAATTGCTCCGTCTTCGGCAGCGGAACTTTCGACGGATAGACTTTGACGTGGTGGGGGATCATTCCGTGCTTAATCAACGCCCAAATCTTTTGAGCCAAGTCAGTGGATCGGATCGGCTGGGTATGACCGAACCAAAAATCAATTTGTCCGCAACAACGCCATACAAGATGAAATGCGGGAAGGCTTTCAGATTGCGACGTCGAAACTCCGGGACGACAGTTGAACCCAGATTCAAAAAGTGGCCGGCGCTCGTCGGTGAGGCTTTGACGGCTGCAACTGCTACATCAATCTCCTCGCGAAATCTCGCCGCCAGCCCAGGTGAAATCTCGGCGTATGCCGATTCAAATTTTCTGATGTCGCCGGGAAACTCCGGATGAAAGATGACGGTCATGCCAATGCGGCGCGAAACTCCGCCTCCGTCAATCCCTTGACGCGACCGGCGGCGATCTCTTCGATCCGGCGAACTCCTTCCGCGACGGTTTCACCAAGTTCCTCGGGTGCAATGACGCTTTCGACCAGACGACGGGCCAGTTCCAACCGCTCGTCCGCAGGTAACTCGAGCGCGGCATTTGATAGTTCGGTAGCTGACATAAACCTATTTTAGTTCTTGTTTGCAAGTGGGCAAGTGCCATCAACATTACGGATGCGCCGGGATTGGCTTCATTTCCCCGCGTGAAACCTTTGCCTGGTAATCGCTCCAGGACATCTTCGCGCGTTTGGTGTCCACGCTGACCATCGTGATGCAATCGTCCACCGGGCAGACGAGCGAGCAGAGATTGCAGCCGACGCATTCGTGTTCCTTGATTTCAGGAATCGGTTTGCCGGGAACGCGACCGGGGCCGAGGCCGTGACCGTTCGGCGGGATGAGCGCGATGGCCTGATGCGCGCCGTCTTCGCACGCGATGTAGCAAAGATTGCAGCCGATGCACTTGTCGTAGTTGATGCTGGCGATGCGCTTGTAATGCAGATCGAGCGTCTCCCATTTCTGCAACGTCGGCACGGCTTTGCCGATGAGTTCGTTCACGCTCTTCATTCCCTTCGAGTCGAGATAATCGCTCAAGCCCTCGGCCATGTCTTCCACGATGCGGAAGCCGTAGTGCATGATCGCGGTGCAAACCTGCACGCTGGTCGAACCGAGCGCGATGAACTCCGCCGCGTCGCGCCAATTGGAAATGCCGCCGATGCCGGAGATGGGAAGCTGAACCTCGGGATCAGCCGCGCAATTTTGCACCATGTTCAACGCGATCGGCTTTACCGCCGGGCCGCAATAACCGCCGTGCGAACTCTTCCCCGCGACGAATGGCTCGGGGCAGAAGTTGTCGAGGTTCACCTGCGTGATGCTGTTGATGGTGTTGATGAGCGAAATGCCGTTGCTGCCGGCGCGTTTGGCGGCGCGTCCGGCGTAAACCACGTCCGTGATGTTCGGCGTGAGCTTGGTGAGCACGGGAATCGTCGCCACTTCCATGACCCAACTGACGATCTTCTCCGCCACCTCCGGTCGTTGTCCGACCGCCGAACCCATGCCGCGTTCGCACATGCCGTGAGGACAGCCGAAGTTCAATTCGATGCCGTCCGCGCCGGCGTCAGCAGAGCGCTTCACGAATTCATGCCACTGCTCGCGCGTTTCCACCATGAGCGAGGCGATGACGGCGTGATTCGGCCAACGCTTCTTCACTTCGGCGATCTCGCGAAAGTTCGTCTCCGGCGAACGGTCGCTGATAAGTTCGATGTTGTTGAACCCGACCATGCGCGTCGTGCCGAGATTGAGTGCCGAGTAGCGCGACGAGACGTTGACGATGGGATCGCCGATGGTTTTCCAAACGACGCCGCCCCAGCCGGCGTCGAAAGCTCGCTCGGCCTGATAGCCGGTGTTGGCGGGCGGGCCGCTGGCCACCCAGAACGGATTCGGTGATTTGATGCCAGCGCAATTAATTGAAAGATCAGCCATAAGTAAGCTCCAAGTCACCCTCACCCTGACCCTCTCCCGTCCGACGGGAGAGGGAACAGCGATTGGACGTTTGTTTGTTCTCTGGAAGTCGTCCAGCAATCACCGCGCTCAGATTCACGAATGAAGCGGCGAATGGTTCTCCCTCTCCCATCGGATGGGAGAGGGCCGGGGTGAGGGTGGTTTTCATTTTTTGTTCTGCGCGAAATATTCTTCTTCCAGTTCCGGCACGCGGATCGGCTTGTCGAAGCCCGAGCCAACCGGCGGCGCACCCTTCACACCGAGACGCGAGGCTTGCACCGGGCCGGAAACTTTCAGCCCGGCGAACATCGCGTGGATGCCGCGCGCGGCTTTCTTGCCTTCGGCCACGGCGTTGACAACTTCGCGACCACCGTTGGCGCAATCGCCGCCGGTGAAAACTTTCGGGAGATTCGTCTGGCCGGTGTCCGCGTCGCGCACGACCACGCCGCGCTTGTCGAGTTCGAGCGCCGGGAAGAGTTTCTTGAGCAAGCCCGCCTGCTTTTCTTCGCCGATGGCTTTGATGACCATGTCGAACGGCTCGACGAATTCCGTTCCAGGCAGCACTTGCAGTTTCCCGTTCGTGCTCGCGGTTCGCGCAAGCTTCAAACCCGTGACGTGGCCGCCGCTGGAGAGAACTTCCACCGGCACGACGTTGAACACGAACCTCGCTCCGTCCGTGCCGGCAAGTTCCTGCTCGAATTCGTAAGCGGACATATCGGACTGCGTGCGACGATAGATGATGGCCGCGTCGCGCGCGCCGAGGCGCTTGGCCTGCGTGACGGCATCAATCGCCG
>SCTL01000620.1 GCA_004297495.1 Verrucomicrobiota bacterium | reverse complement strand
GCTGCTCCCTCTCCTCGGGGGAGAGGGCGCAGCGACGCGCGCCTCACGAACACTTAGTCGTCACAATTGGAGTCGCCGCCTCACTGCCATTTGCTCCAACACGCTCACGACAACCTGTGATGTCCATCTCGCCAACGACCGGCGAACGATTCTCCCTCTCCTGGGGGAGAGGGCCGGGGTGAGGGCGGGCGTTCCCACAAACTTTTCACGCACCGCGCACCACGCTTGTCGCGCCGAAGCGCAGCGAAGGCGGACAACACGTTGACCATGCCGCAAGAGTTCAAATTGATTCTCAAGCATCTCGATAATCCGGGTTACACGCCGGACATCGAATGCTATTTGCGTCACGGCGGCTACGACGCGCTCAAGAAGGCGCTCGCCATCCAGCCCAAGGATTTGCCCGACGGCAAGAAAGCGTCGCCGCAGGAGCAGATTCGCGACGACGTGAAGCTCTCGGGTTTGCGCGGTCGTGGCGGCGCAGGTTTTTCGTGCGGACTCAAATGGAGCTTCGTGGATCGACGCAGCGGCAAGCCGATTTATCTCATCTGCAACGCCGACGAATCCGAGCCGGGCACGTTCAAGGACCGCCAGATCATCCACAAAGACCCGCACCAGCTCATCGAAGGCATGATCATCTCGTGCTTCGCGAACGACGTGAAGCTCGCCTACATCTACATCCGCGGCGAAATGCCGCTCGGCGCAAAGTTGCTGAACAAAGCGCTGGCCGAAGCGCGCGCGAAAAATCTTCTCGGCAAAAACATTTTGGGCAGCGGTTACGATCTGGATATTCACGTTCATCGTGGCGCAGGTGCTTACATCTGCGGCGAGGAAACCGGCCTCATCGAGTCGCTCGAAGGCAAGCGGCCGTATCCGCGCATCAAGCCGCCGTATTTCCCGGCGGTGCTCGGCCTCTACATGTGCCCGACCATCGTCAACAACGTCGAGACACTCTGCAACGTGAAGCACATCGTCACGATGGGCGGCGCGGAATTCGCGAAGCTCGGCACGCCGAACAACACCGGCACGCGCATCGTGAGCTTGAGCGGCCAGGTGAAACGCCCCGGTTACTACGAGATCGAAGTCGGCAAAGCCACCATCGGCCAACTCATCAACGATCCCGTGTTCGGCGGCGGTCTGCGCGATGGCCATAAACTGAAAGCCGTGATCCCAGGCGGTTCATCGGCGAAAGTTTTCAAAGCTGGTGAGAAATTCAAACTCAAGCGCAAGGTGGACGGCAAAGACGTCGAGCAGGAAGTGGACATGCTCGATTTGCCCTACGATTTCGATTCGCTCATCGCCGCTGGTTCGATGAGTGGTTCGAGCGCGATCATCGTCATGGACGACAGCGTGGACATCGTCGAAGCCTTGGCGAATATTTCCGAATTTTACGCCCACGAAAGCTGCGGCCAATGCACCCCCTGCCGCGAAGGTTCGCTCTGGATGAGCAAAACGCTCCATCGCCTCACGCATGGCGAAGGCCGCAAGAGCGACGCCGACTATCTCGTGAAGATTGCCGACAACATTCCCGGAGGCCGGACGATCTGCGCATTCGGCGAAGCCTGCTCGTGGCCCGTGCAAAGTTTCGTGGCGAAGTTCAAAGATGAATTCGTTGCGAAAGGCGCAGCGGATGAAGAACGTCGCGCGAACGAAAAGATTCAGCCGAAAACCGCCACGCCTGTGGAACGAAAAGAATTAGCGACAGCGCATTAAGATGTCAACCGCAGCCGCAACCGAAACCAAGCCCGCGCCGCCCGCGATCGAAAAGATCAAGGTGAAGGTGGACGGACGCGAAATCGAAGTGCCAAAGCTCTCGCCGGATCACACCGGCAAGCTCGTGCCCACGACGATGATTCAGGCGACTGAAGCCGCGAAGACGGACGTCCCGCATTATTGCTATCATCCGAAGCTGCCGGTCGCGGGCAATTGCCGCATGTGTCTCGTCGAGTTCGGCACGCCCGCGCTCGGTCCGGATCGCAAACCGGTGATGAACCCTGACGGCACGCCGAAGATCGCGAAGTCGCCGCGTCCGGCCATCGGTTGCGCCACGCCGATTTCGCCCGGCATGGAGATTTACACCAAGACGCCGAGCGTGAAACAGATGCGCGAGGGCGTGTTGGAATCGCTGCTCATCAATCACCCGCTCGATTGTCCGATCTGCGACCAGGCCGGCGAGTGCAAGCTCCAGGAATATTCCGTGGACTACGGCCAGAGCGCGAGCCGGTTTGTTGAGGCGAAGGTTCACAAGCCCAAGGCGGTTGACCTCGGACCACGCATCATGCTTGATGCCGAGCGTTGCATTCTTTGCACGCGCTGCATCCGCTTCACCAAAGATGTCGCAGGCGATGACGCGCTCGGCATCGTCAATCGCGGCAGTTACAACACGATCGCCACGTTCCCCGGCCTGCGGTTCGACAACAATTACACGTTGAACACCGTGGACATCTGTCCCGTGGGCGCGTTGACGTCGAAGGATTTTCGTTTTCAGATGCGCGTGTGGTTTCTCAAGGAAACCAAGAGCGTCTGCACCAGTTGCGCGACGGGCTGCAACGTCCTCATCAGTTCGCGCGAGGAAAAGATTTACCGCTACACGCCGCGCGAGAACGACGGCGTCAACGGCCCGTGGATGTGCGACGCCGGTCGTTTGAACTACAAATGGATTCAGCGCGAAGACCGCTTGAAAGATGTTCTGGTGCGCGGCGAGAAATCGTCGTGGACCGTGGCGCTCAGCGAAATCGCCGACAAACTCAAGCAAGCTCCGGCGGGTTCAGTCGCCATCGTGGCGTCGGCGCGGCAGACGAACGAAGAGCTTTGGCTGTTGAGCAAGCTCAAGGCGAAGCTCGGTGCGATCAGTGATTCCGTCCCGCGCGTCGGCAAGGGCGACAACCTGCTCGTGGACGAGGACAAGAATCCGAACACGAACGGCGCGCGGCTCACCGGCATGAGTTTCACCGAGATGGGCATCAACCTCTCGAAGATCGCGGCAGGCATTGCGCGCGGCGAGATCAAGATGTTGATCGTCTTCGGCGAGGATTTGCTGATGAACTCGGTCAGCGGCGCGAAGCTCCGCGAGAAGGAACTCACCAGCGAAGTTGTCAGCGAACACGGCATCACGGCGGAACTCCTCGGCAAACTCGACACGCTCATCGTGAGCGACATTTTGCCGAACGCGACGGCGAAGTATGCGCATTATGTTTTGCCCGGCTGCGCGCACGCGGAGAAGCGCGGCTCGTTCACGAATCGCGACGGTCGCGTGCAGAAATTCATGCAGGCGATCCAGCCCAAGGGCGACGCCCGCGCCGAGTGGGATTTCCTGCACGATCTGGTTTACAACGTCACCGGCAAGAACGGTTTCCTGACCATCGAAGGTTTGTTCAATGAGATGGCGAAGGATGTTCCGGCGTTCAACGGTCTCACGTGGGCTGGGTTGGGCGACAACGGCGTGACGGTGAAGATTTAATGGTAGGGTTGGCGCGCTGCGCCGACGGACTCCGCAGCGCGGCGTCCCTACCCAGTAGAGATTTGAAATGATCGAGAGTGTTAACAATTGGCTCAACGGTTTGAGCGACACGCAAAGCTTGGTGCTGTTCACCGCGCTGAAAGCCGTCGTGTGCTTCGCCATCATGATGACCATGGTGGCTTACACGGTCGTGCTTGAACGCCGCTTGTGCGCGTGGATTCAAGATCGCATCGGACCGAATCGTGTCGGGCCATTCGGCTTGTTGCAGCCAGCGGCGGACGGCATCAAGGCGTTCTTCAAAGAGGAAATGACCCCCGCGCACGTGCGGAAGATTTTCTTCACCCTCGCCCCGATGATCGCGCTGATTCCGGCGATCCTGAATCTCGCGGTGATTCCGTTCGGTTCGAACCTCGGCGGCCAGAAGATGGTGCTCGCTGATCTCAACGTCGGCATCCTCTACACGTTCGGCATCGTGTCGCTCGGCGTTTACAGCATCGTGCTGGCGGGCTACGCGAGTAATTCCAAGTTCCCGTTCCTCGGCGGCATCCGCTCCAGCGCGCAACTCATCTCCTACGAAATCGCGATGGGCATGAGCGTCATCCCGATCTTCCTCTTTGTCGGCGATCTGAACTTGAACAGCGTCATCCAAGCGCAAACCGGCACGCAGCTCGGCTTCCTGCCGAACTGGTTTGTCATTCAAAGCCCGATGACATTTCTCGCGTTCTGCATTTTCCTCGTCTCGTCGTTTGCGGAAACAAACCGCACGCCGTTCGATCTGCCCGAAGCCGAGCAGGAACTGGCCGGTGGTTACAACATCGAATACAGCGCGATCAAGTTCGCGATGTTCTTCATGGGCGAATACGCGAACATGATTCTCGTGTCCGCCATGATGGTGACATTGTTCTTCGGCGGCTGGACGTTGCCGTGGTTCGGTCTCGATCAGCCGGCGACCGACCTCATTCACGGCGTGCTGCACATCGGCATTTTCCTTGGAAAAGTTTTCCTGTTCCTCGTGTTGTTCGTGTGGATTCGCTGGATGTGGCCGCGGTTCCGCTACGATCAACTGATGGATTTGGGCTGGCGGAAATTTATCCCCGTCGCGCTGGCAAACATTTTGGTCACGGCCATCTGGCTCTGGTGGAGGAGTGCGAAATGAAGCAGAAGTTCGTCACCATTTATTTGGACAACATGGCTTACAGCAAAGGCAAAACGCTTTTCGCCTCGTTCGCCGACAAGCACGGCCTCGTCGAAGAACATTTGACCGCTGAATTGGCTGATGGCTGGCGCATTGGTTCAATAACTGGATTCGGAGGCAACTCCGATGGAATCTCCGCGCGCGGCTGGCTTGCAGTCGTTTTAGAAAAATGATCGTCAAACGCAAACCATTGAATCTGTTCGAGCGGCTTTACCTGCCGGCCATCATCGGCGGGTTCAAAGTCACGTTGCGCCACCTCTTCAAGAAGAAGGTGACGATGCAGTATCCCGAAGAGAAATGGGTCGTGCCCGAGGGTTATCGCGGCGCGCCGTATCTCGTGAAGGATCAGGAAGGCAGCACGAAGTGCGTAAGCTGCCAGCTTTGCGAATTCGTCTGCCCGCCCAAGGCGATCAGAATCGTCCCGCCTGGACCGGATAGTCTCACCGCCGATCGTCCGAATGCGGAGAAGATGCCGAAGGAATTCGAGATCAACATGCTTCGCTGCATCTTCTGCGGCTTCTGCCAGGAAGTCTGCCCGGAGGAAGCGATCTTTCTGCAGAAGGATTACTCGCTCACCGGCACGAGCCGCGCGGAGATGATTTACAACAAAGAAAAACTCCTCGCCCTCGGCGGCGTTCACGCTGGCGTCCAGAAGTGGAAACACAAAGCCGAAGAGGCGAAGGCGCAGGAAAATTTCCCGGTGAAGGTTTAGGACAGAAATGGCAACCGATATTCTATTTTACGTCTTGGCGGCGCTGACGCTGATTTTCGGCGCGCTGGTCGTCGCGAATCCGTTCAGCCGCAACCCGGTCACGAGCGCGATGTTTCTCGTGCTGACGATAATCTCGATGGCGGGATTGTTCGTGTTGCTGCACGCGTTCTTTCTCGCAGCGGTGCAGGTGCTGGTTTACGCAGGCGCGGTCATGGTGCTGTTCCTGTTCGTCATCATGTTGCTCGATTTGAAGGAAGAAGAACGTCGCAAGATCAAGCTGACGGGCTTGGTGGCAGGCGTGGTTTCCGTGGGCGCGATCGTTGCCATCTTTGTCCGCTCGCTGCTGGCGACGAAACCCAGTGAGAACTTGCCCGCTCCGACCGCCGTGGGCGACACCGCCACGCTCGGCAAGATGCTCTTCACGAATTACCTGTTGCCGTTTGAAATCGTTTCCATCCTGCTCCTCGTGGCGATGGTTGGTGTGATTTTGTTAAGTAAGAAAGATTTGAAATGACAATCCAAGCAGATGGCAGATGGCAGATGGCAGATGGGGTTGTGCGCTGGGCGCATTTCCCCATCTCCCATTTCCCATCTCCTATCTGCTCTACAAAAAAATGAACGTAGGCTTGGAACATTATTTAGTGGTCAGCGCGCTGTTGTTCGCGCTCGGCCTGCTGGGCGTCATCACGCGGCGCAACTTGCTCGTGATGTATATGTCGCTGGAGTTGATGCTCAACTCGGCGAATCTCGCGCTCGTCTCTTTTTCGCGGTTCAACGATAACCTCAACGGCCAGGTGATGGTGTTCTTCATCATCACCGTGGCGGCGGCGGAAGTCGCGGTCGGCCTTGCGCTGATCGTGGCGCTCTATCGTAAGCGCCAGTCGGCGCACGTTGAAGACCTGACGAGCATGAAACTTTGAGAAGATGAAGAAACATTCAACATTCAACATTCAACTCCCAACATCGAATTGGCGGAGTCTGCCGGCGTTGAGCGTTGAATGTTCAATGTTGAATGTTGAATGTTCCCGTCCCCTCGAATGAAACTCGAAGCGTTACCTTGGCTGATTCTGTTCCTGCCGCTGCTGGCGGCGGGCATCATCACGCTTTTCACCCTACGCAACAAAGCCGTCAGCGCCACGCTGTCCATCGGCGCGATTTGCGTAGGCTTCGTCCTCACGCTGGCGGTGATCAAATTCGGCGGCTGGGAAGCACGCGAGCTTTCCCTCAACTGGCTCTCCATCGGCAGCCTGAACGTGGACTTCGGCCTCAAACTCGACGCGCTCAGTCTGATGATGTTGCTCATCGTCACCGGCGTCGGCAGCGCGATCCATATTTATTCCTACGGCTACATGCAACACGATCCGGGCTTTTCGCGCTTCTTCGCGTGCCTGAGCCTGTTCACGTTCTCGATGCTCGGCATCGTGCTCTCGAACAATTTCCTCCAGATGTTCATCTTCTGGGAACTGGTCGGCGTGTCGAGCTACCTGCTCATCGGATTCTGGTTTGAAAAAGCCAGCGCGGCGGATGCGGCGAAAAAGGCTTTCATCACGAATCGTCTTGGCGATTTCGGATTCATGTTGGGAATCCTGATGGTCTCGGGACTGGTTGGT
>SCTL01000619.1 GCA_004297495.1 Verrucomicrobiota bacterium | reverse complement strand
TCGTCCAGCGACTCGGCGCGACCACGAATCGTTCGCTCGCCGATCGTAATGGAAACCGGCTGGCCGATCGTGGTGCAGTTCTGTTCCCACTCGTCCGCGACGTCCGCAAAATGGCCGGAGCAGACACGGGCATAGTCTTGATCGAGTTCGTGAAGGATCGCCGTGGCGAGCGCGGCGCGCGCGACGGGCTTGCCGAGTTCCGCGCGCAACGACGTCGCGATCTTGCGCAGGTCGGCGGAGAATTCACTCGCGGTGAGGTTCACGTCCACGCCCATGCCGAGGATGAGATATTTCACCTGGTCGAGTTCCGCGTTCATCTCGGTGAGAATACCGGCGACTTTTTTTCCGCGAATCAGAATGTCGTTCGGCCATTTGATTTCGGCGCGGATGCCGGTTTCCGAATGGATCGCGCGCCAGAGCGCCGTGGCGGCGGCGACGGTGAGTTGCGTGGCTTCTTGCGGGCGCAAGTCCGGTCGCAGCAACACGGAAAACCAAAGTCCCCTGCCCGCCGGTGAAATCCATTTGCGACCGAGCCGGCCACGACCTTTCGTTTGCGATTCAGCGAAAACCACCACGCCTTCCTTCACACCGTCGCGCGCGAGTTTTTCAATCACGTCATTGGTGGAAGTGGTTTGCTGAAATACGCGAATGTCACGCCCGATTACTTCAGTCTCGCCAAGGCGCGCCACCAAATCATCGGCCACGAGCAAGTCGGGATCATTGCGCAGCCGATAACCGAGATGAGGGCTGGCCTCGATGTCGTAGCCGAGCTTGCGCAATTCCTCGATGCGCGCCCAGATGGCCGCGCGCGTGACGCCAAGTTTTTGCGACAAGTCCGCGCCGGACACGCCGCCGTTTTCGGCGGAGCGCAGCGCGGTGAGAATTTGGGCGTCGGCGGTCATGAAATTTTTAACCGCGGATGGGCACGGAGGAACACGGATAAAACAGCGGGGCGCGGACTTCAGTCCGCTTCAAATTTCGGACACGGTTGAACGTCGGAAGCTGAAGCGGGCTGAAGCCCGCGCTCCATTCCAATTCGTGTTCATTCGTGTTCACTCGTGGTTCAACTTTCAAAATCCAATCCAATGTCCACGGCGGGCGCGGAGTGCGTGAGCGCGCCGACGGAAATGAAATCCACGCCGGTCTCGGCAATCTCGCGCACAGTTTTGAGATTCACGCCGCCGCTGGCTTCGAGTTTCGCCATGCCGCCATTGAGCAGAATCGAACCGCGAATTTGCGCGGGGCTCATGTTGTCGAGCAAAATGAAATCCGCGCCCGCCACGGCAGCCAGGACGACTTGCTTGTGTGTGTCAGCTTCGACTTCGACTTTCAGTTTCGGGAACGCCGCCCGCGCGCGGGCGACGGCGGCGAAGACGGGATTGGGTTTGGCGCGGCGCAGCGCGGCGAGGTGGTTGTCCTTGATGAGCACCATGTCGTAGAGGCCGAAGCGATGATTGCGTCCACCGCCGCAGGCGACGGCGTATTTCTCGAAGCGCCGCCAGCCGGGCGTGGTTTTGCGCGTGTCGAGAATTTGCGCGCGCGTGCCGCGGACGGCCTTCACGTATTGTGCGGTGAGCGTGGCCACGCCGGAGAGGCGCTGGAGGAAATTGAGTGCGACGCGTTCGGCGCTCAGGATGGCACGGGTCGAGCCGGAGATGCGGAGAATTTCAGCGCCGGCCTTAACGCGCGTGCCGTCGCGGATAGGACGGATGAGACGGATGTGACGCGATAGTTGGCGGAAAGCTTCCAAGGCGAAGGCCAGGCCCGCTACCGTGAGCGGTTCGCGCGCGCGCATGATGGCGACGCTCTTGGAATCTTTCGGAATCGTGGCCAACGTGGTGGCGTCGCCGCTGCCGAGGTCTTCGGCGAGCGCGGCGCGGACGGCGCGGCGGATTTCGGCGGGCGCGAGGCGTTGCACGGCGCGAGCATGGCGCGGGGTGAAAAAAGAAAAAAGACTTTTCGTTGAATGTGCTTGTGCAATTTCCCGCGCTTGCATACGAAGATGTCATGTCTTCGCCAATCCGATACCACCGGCCTTCCGGCGCGTTCACCCGTCGTCAATTCATCCAGCTTTCCAGTTTCGCAGCGGCGGGTGCCGCGCTCACGGGCTGCGCTGCGGCCCGACCGCGACGCATTGCGGCGAATGAGAAGTTGAACATCGGCGTGGTAGGCGCGATGGGCAAAGGCCAGTCGGACACCGACCTGTGCGCGAGCGAGAACATCGTGGCGCTGTGCGACGTGGACGAGCCGCGTTGCGCGCCGCAGCGGAAGAAATATCCGGACGCGAAGTTCTACCAGGATTTCCGCGTGATGCTGGAGAAGGAGAAATCGCTCGACGCGGTGATTGTGGCCACGCCGGATCATTTGCACGCGGAAGTGGCGGCGATGGCCATCCGTTTGGGCAAACACGTTTATTGTCAGAAGCCGCTCACACAGACGATTTACGAAGCGCGGTTGTTGAAGAAGCTCGCGCGCCAGCACGGCGTGGCGACGCAGATGGGAAATCAGGGCAGCGCGGAGGATGGCTTGCGGCGCGCGGTGGAAGTGATTCAAGCGGGATTGATCGGACAGGTGCGCGAGGTGCATGTGTGGACGAATCGTCCGATCTGGCCGCAGGGCATGGACCGGCCCGCGGGTGAGGACGCGGTGCCGGAAGGATTGAATTGGGATTTGTGGCTCGGGCCGGCAGCGGCGCGGCCATACAAGGAATGGTCACCCTATCTGGGTGAGCGAACCGGCAAGCGCACGGAGCACGGCGTGTATCATCCGTTCAACTGGCGCGGCTGGCAGGATTTCGGCACGGGCGCACTGGGCGACATGGCGTGTCACACGGCGAACATGCCGTTCCGCGCGTTGAAGCTGGGTTATCCGACGGAAGTTGAGGCGTGGTCGTCCGGCATCAACCAGGAATCGTATCCGCTCAAATCGAAAATCCGTTTCGCGTTTCCCGCGCGCGGCGAACTCGCGCCCGCGACGCTCTGGTGGTACGACGGCGGCGATCCCAAGCCCAACGATCCATATCGCCACGACGGCAACAGCAAGCCGGAAAAGGATGTGACGGCAGACATCGAGGAAATGATGGGCGCGGTGCCGGGCAGCGGTTGCCTGCTCGTGGGCGACAAGGGAAAAGTTTTTTCGCCGGACGATTACGGCGCGAAGTTTTTCCTGCGCTTGAAAGATGAAAAGGAAATGGCCGACGCGAAAAAACAT
>SCTL01000057.1 GCA_004297495.1 Verrucomicrobiota bacterium | reverse complement strand
GTTTTGATCTGTTCCTGCTGTTCGTGTTTTACGAGATCGCCATCGTGCCGAAGTATTTCATCATCGCGATCTGGGGTTCGACGCGGAAGGAATACGGCGCGATGAAGCTGGCGCTCTACTCGTTCGTCGGCAGCGCGATGGTGCTGATCGGTTTGATCGCGGCGTATGTCGTGTCCGGCGCGCACACGTTCAACGTGATGGAACTCGCGAAGTCCGGAACGTTCCCGCACGACTTCCAGATGTGGGCGTTTCCGCTGGTGTTCGTGGGCTTCGCGATTCTCGCGGGTCTGTGGCCGTTTCACACGTGGGCACCAACCGGTCACGTGGCTGCGCCGACGGCGGCTTCGATGTTGCTCGCCGGCGTGGTGATGAAGCTGGGCGCTTACGGCTGTCTGCGCGTGGCGATGACGTTGTTCCCGGAAGGACTGGAAGCGTGGAAAACCTGGGTCGCCGTGCTGGCGGTGATTGGCATTGTGTATGGCGCGATGGTGGCGCTCGTGCAGAAGGATTTTAAATTCGTCATCGGCTATTCGAGCGTGAGTCACATGGGTTTTGTGTTGCTCGGCTTGGTGACGCTGAACACGATTGGCTTGAGCGGCGCGGTGTTGCAGATGTTTTCACATGGCGTGATCGCAGGACTTTTGTTCGCAGTGGTGGGGCGGATGGTTTACGAGCGAACTCACACGCGCGAACTTTCGGTGCTCGAAGGAATGAATTTGAGCAAGGCGATGCCGTTTGCGGCGGTGACGTTCGTGATTGCGGGTTGCGCTTCGATGGGGCTGCCGGGATTCAGCGGATTCGTGGCGGAGTTGCAAGTGATCATCGGCGCGTGGAAGGCGTATCCGACGCTGGCGGTGATTACGGGAGTGGGGATTTTGATCGGCGTGGCTTACACGCTGCGGGCAGTGCAGAAGGCTTTCTTTGGTGACGTAGAAAAGCCCCTCACCCCGACCCTCTCTCCATCCGATGTGGAGAGGGAGACGGCTACGCCGGCCGAGCATCATCACGAGATGGACGCGATTTCCGTTCCAGAGCGGCTGGGTGCTGTGATGCTCATCGGCGTGGCGCTGGTGGTTGGGCTTTATCCGCGACTACTGCTGGATGTGATCGTGCCGAGTTTCAATTCGTCGCTGTTTGACGGCTTGAGAAAGGTGGGGTTGCAATGAGCTATCTCGAACTGCTCAGACTGGCCGCGCCGGAAACGATCGTGGTGCTGACTGCGTTGGCCGTGCTCGCGGTGGATTTGACTTCGATGCGCGGATTGGAAACCCGTTTCCGCTTCATCATCGGCGGGCTGCTGACTTGCGTGGGCTGCGTCGCGGCGATCATGTGGATGCTCGTTCTGTCCGCACACGCGAACCCGGCGGAAGGCATGCTGGTGGTGGATCCGCTGACGCAACTTGTGAAGATCGCGTTGCTTGCGCTCACGATTTTCACCGTCCTCATTTCCATCGAATCAAATTTCACCACGCACGTCGGCGAATACCTTGCGCTCATCTTGCTCGCGACCGTCGGCATGATGTTCCTGGTTAGCGCCGAAGACATCCTGATGATTTTTGTTTCGCTGGAGTTGACGAGCCTTTCACTCTATGTGCTGACGGCGTTCAACAAGCGAGACATCAAGTCCGCGGAAGCGGCGCTGAAATATTTTCTGTTCGGTGGCATGTCCGCGGCGTTCATGCTGTTCGGCCTGAGTTTGATTTACGGTTTGTCGGGTTCAACCAATCTGAGCCAGATCGCGGCTGCACTCGCGGGCAAGGGGCTTGATCCGCTGCTGGTCGTGGCGATTGTGATGACGGTGATCGGGTTTGGTTTCAAAGTCGCCGCCGTGCCATTTCATTTGTGGGCGCCGGACGCATACCAGGGCGCGCCAACGCCGAGTGCGGCGTTCATCGCGTCCGGCTCGAAGGTCGCGAGCTTCTTTATCTTCGCGAAGGTGATGATGCTCGGCTTTGCTGGCGCGGAAGGTAGTGGGGCGTACCGCGCGTTCGTGCCGGGTTGGGTGCCGGTCATCGCCATCGTGGCCGGGCTTTCCATGATTCTCGGCAATTTCGTCGCGATCGTGCAGTGCAACGTGAAGCGGTTGCTGGCGTACTCGGCGATTGCGCACGCTGGCTACATGTTGATCGCAGTCTTGTCGCACGATCAACAAGCCGTGGCCTCGCTTATCTATTACGC
>SCTL01000618.1 GCA_004297495.1 Verrucomicrobiota bacterium | reverse complement strand
CTTTGTCGGTGAAGTAATTATTGAAGTAAATCTGCAAGCTTTGGTTGCTCTCGGTGATGACGGCAAAGGTCTGCGGCGCATATTGCAGATAAAGATTCGTGCAGGTGTTGTATTGCAACGGAATGGAAGCGCTGGTGGTGATGTTGCTGTTGATCCAGGGATTGTAAGTGAACCAGCGGTTCTCCCGCCGCGCCGCGAAGAACGGGCCGTTGGTCGTGCTGTATTCCGCCGGATAGTACGAGTTGAACTCGTTCGTCTTGGCGGCCAGCGTCGGCCAGCGGGTGTTGAACTGTGATTGCAGCACGTTGGTTTTGAAAAACGACATTTCGTAAGCGGCATTGGTGAACGTCTCGGGGATCGAAGCGTAACGTCCGCTGCTCTTCAGCCAGGATTGATTGCCGGGCATCGCGTAAAGGCCATCGTAAAATCCCCCCGGAGTTTCATAGTTGTCCACGAACGAAGCCGAATCGGTCACATAGACCAGCGGCGTGTTGGACAGGACCGTGGCGCGCTCGGGAATCTTGATCGTGCCATCCAGCACCTTGCGGAAAACGTCGCACGTCGTGTTCGTGTAGCACGGCATCAACCGGCCGGCATTGATCGTCGAATACATCGGGTACTCCGGCCCATCAATCACCGTCGCGCCCTGCAATAGGAAATGCTCGGCGATGAACATGCCGTGCACCGCTTCGGGCATGGTGAAGCCGGTGTTGCCGTTCGTCACGGCGGGATTCTTCAGCCCGTATAATTGCGAGTAGCCGCACGAGCCCCACGCCGTTTCATCGCAGCGCGACGCGTAGAAGCCGGCGTGGCCGGATAAAAAAGTCCCCAGCGTGCAGCTCTCGTTGTCGTAAAAAGCCGACCCCTGCGTGGTCTTGTCGCCGACGATGAAATTCGTCAGGTAGTTCACGGTGGCGTTCCGGAAACCCGGATAGTTCCGGAGCTTGCTTATCATGTTGTAACCCTTGTTGCCGCCGAAGCTCTGCATTTCGCTGGAGTAGAGAAAGCACCCGTACTGGTTGCAGATTGGCAGCAACTGGGTGAACAAATCCATGCGGTCGGGAAAGGTGGACGGACCGAAGGCGGAACTGACCGTGACCGACCCAAATCCCCAATTCTGTTCGGCAAAGGCGAAGCCGACGAGGTTGGGATATTTTTGAAAGAGCCGCTCGTAATCGGCGGTGTTCGTGTTGGCCATCGAATTGGCGTAACCAGAAGCGCACTGAAACATGCACCACACGCCGTTTTGCTGGGCGACGTTGCAGAAGTAATCCGCAAACGCGTAGCCGTTGGTTTGATCGCCGTTCTGGGCGCCCATGCAATACATCATCACCGTGTACGGCCGGACATCGGCAGGAACGGCGTTGATGCAGGTCTGCGGATCGGAAGCATCCGGCTGCTGAACCTGAAAGAGGAACATCGGCGTCGTCGGCGACAACGACCGCCGTAGCGGCGCCGCCCGCGCCATGGAGGCTGAACCTAGCAAGATAAGAACAACGAAGAAAAGGAGCGCGATCCCAGCCTTGTTCTGGTTTGATGGACTTGGAGTGAACGCCGAGTTGGAATTCTCTGCCAGGTGCAACTGAACCGAGAATAGTGTTCGCACGAACCTGCGCACTGCAATTTTTCTAAATATCAAAGTCATCCAAGAAGCTCCTTGGTCCGTTTGCATAATGTTCGATCTTCATTTTCAGAAAGAGATGACGCCAGAAGGATTTGAATCCGCCCACGTCTTTGAAGTCAATCGTGTGTTTCTTGCCATCGGCCAAAGTAATTTCCGCGCCGGGAACCGACTCCGGTGACATGAAAACTTTCCGGCGGACCGAGATAGCTTGGTCGCACGCCGCCGGTGTTGACGAAGATCTTTTGCAAAACGACAGCGGGATCAACCATCCAGATTTTAAGTGTGTGATAGCCGGGCTGCGCGATCGAGTGCGCGGATTTGACATGATGGTAGTTGTTCTTCACGGATTCGGACCAGGTGGGGTTGGTGTAGTGCCCGTCAAACCTTTTGGGGACAATCGTGATTTCTTGCGGCGTTTCTTCGTCGAACGAAACAGCGTAGCGCAACGGTCGTCCGGGAATGAAACCCAGCGTCGAACCGACGATGGATTCGACTCCGACTTTTCCGCTGTTGAACAAATACATTTTGTATTCGAGGCACGGCGAATCTTTCCCGGGCGTGGCCAGCGCGTCGGCGGGCGCATCGGCGCGCATGCCGGAAAGTGTGTGGCCGTAGTCCGGGATTTTGATCCAGCGGTTCGAGCCGACGTCAGTTTTCTTGGTGAAATGTTCCGCTTCCATCGAAACATAGCCGTCGGCCTCGACGAATCCTTGCAGCGATTCCTTCGTCGGTTCGGGCGGATTGGACTCGCTGACTTTCACCGCGAAGTTAGTGCCCGCGCCGGAAAAATTTATTTCGCCGTCGCTTCTGCCCGCGGGCGCTTTGCTCCAGTCCACGCGGACGAGAACGCGATTGTCTTTTTCAATCCTGCCGCCGGTTTCGCTTAAGACAATCCACGGCGCGCTTGTGGTCGCTGAAAAATCGAACACGGTCTTCCCCTGATTGAAGACGTCCAGGTATCGCGACGACTGGCCGAATTTATCGAAGGCGAGCGTGCCGCCCGTCGCGTCGGTCGCGCCTTCCACCGCAACGCCCATCACCGCTGCGTCCGGCAGCGTGAGTTCCGAGAGCTTGACGGCGTCGAGGTTGTCTTTCAGCGGTGGATCCCAATCCGTGTAGCCGATGTACGCCTGATCCATAAAATGATTCCACTTTCCACCCGCGAAAACGCGGTTGAAATGGTCCATCAGGTTTGTCTGTGCCTGAAAGAGTGAACGGGTCTGTGCGGCAAAATCGTTCGCGCTGGCGCGGCCTTGCCGGGCGTAGAGCGCGTTCTTCGCCGCGGCGAGATACATGGCGTTCAACTGCGCGCACGCCTTGGTGGGAAACAAAACTAGACCGTAAAATGCGTCGCGCAGTTCAATCGGCAGTCGCTCGTTGATTTTTTCCGCCTTGGCCGCGAGCGCCTCATAGTCCGCGACGACTTTTTCAAACTCGCCG
>SCTL01000056.1 GCA_004297495.1 Verrucomicrobiota bacterium | reverse complement strand
GATCCATTCGCGCGGCACGCCCTGCTCGTCGCGATTGTAGAAGCTCGGAATCACCTGCTCGGTGAGCGCCTTGTAAAGATTCGCGCTGTCGAGCCGGTCTTGTTCCTCGATGGATTGCGGATGCGAATCATCACCGATGGCAAAACCATTCGTGCCGTCGTAGCCCTCGCGCCACCAGCCGTCGAGAATGCTCAGGTTCAAACAGCCGTGGCAACCGGCCTTCATGCCGCTCGTGCCGCTGGCTTCGAGCGGACGGCGCGGGTTGTTGAGCCAAACGTCGCAGCCGGAAACCATCTGCCGCGCCACATGCACGTCGTAGTTTTCGATGAACACGAGGTTGCTTTTGAGATCGCTGTATTTGCTGAGGTGGATGATGTGTTGGATGAAACGCTTGCCTTCGTCGTCGCGCGGATGCGCCTTGCCGGCGAAAATGAATTGCACCGGCCGCGCTTTGTCGCGCGTGAGCTTCACGATGTTCTCGAACTGCTGGAAAATCAGCGGCGCGCGTTTGTAGGTCGCGAAACGGCGTGCGAAGCCGATGGTCAGCGCGTCGGGATTGAGCAGCGCATCAAAGGCGATGAAATCCCCGTGACGCAAGGACTGACTCTGAAGCAACAGCCGGCGACGGCTGAATTCGATCAACTCGCGGCGCAGCTTGTAGCGAAGCGCCCAGAGTTCCTCGTCGGTGATGAAGCCCGGGTCTTCAATGCGCTGCCAGAATTCCGGCGAGTGAAATTCGCTCGCCCAGTCGTGACCGGGATAAACCTGCCAGGATTGTTCACGTCCGCCGGAAGTCTTGGGTGCGCTCTTGCCGTTGCCGTTGCCATTGCCCATCAACTTGCGCCGCCAGAAGCTGCGCACGGTACCCTTCATCCAGCCCATCAAATGAATTCCGTTCGTGATGTGGCCGATGGGAACTTTGTCCATCGGTACGCCGTAGAGCGATTGCCACATGTGCCGGCTGACTTCGCCGTGCAGTTCGCTCACGCCGTTGGCGGCGCGCGAAATCTTCAGCGCCAGCACCGTCATGCAGAACGGTTCATTGCCGTCGTTGGGATTCACACGGCCCAGCGCCATCAACTGGTCCTGCGAAAGTTTCAGGTCATCGCGGAAATTTCTTCCCGCGTAATCCATCAAGCTCCCGCTGAACCGGTCATGCCCGGCTTCCACCGGCGTGTGCGTCGTGAACAAACATTCCTGCTTCGTCGCCGTGAGCGCTTCGTCGAACGATTTTCCGGCGGCAAGTTTTTCGCGGATGAGTTCCAGCGTGAGAAACGCGGCGTGCCCTTCGTTCATGTGGAAGGTCGAAGGTTGAATCCCCAGCGCGCGCAGCAACTTGACGCCGCCCACGCCGAGCACGACTTCCTGCATGATGCGCGTCGTGCTGTCGCCGCCATAAACGCGCAACGTCAGATCGCGGAAATGCTGCTCGTTCTCCGGCATGTTGCAGTCGAGGAGATAAACCGGCGCGCGCCCGACGTTCACGCGCCACGCCTGGATGTGCACCGTCGAAGTCCCGATGCGCACGCTCACGCGCACTTGCTTGCCCGGCGCGTCGAGCACCGGCTCCATTGGCAGGTTCTGCGGGTTCAACAGCGTGTAGTATTCCGTCTGCCAGTTGTTCGCGTCGAACGTCTGCTGAAAATATCCCTCGCGATAGAACAAGCTGATGCCGACAAAACCGAGCCCAAGATCGCTGGCGGATTTCGCGTGATCGCCCGCCAACATTCCGAGACCGCCCGCCGCGATAGGCAGCGTCTCGTGGAAACCGAACTCGGCGGAAAAATACGCGACGGGATTTTTCGCGAGTTGCGGTGCGTGCTGGTTGGCCCAGGTCTTCTTCTCCGTCATGTAGGCGTCGAACTCCTGCAACACCTGCCGCACGTGCGCGGCAAAATTCGGGTCCTGCAACCGCGCGCGCAGTTCGTATTCGGAAACTTCGTGCAGGATCGCCACGCCGTTGTGGTAGAGGTTCTGCCAGCCGCGCGGCGAGAGTTCGTGGAACAGTTCCTGGGCTTCCTGATCCCACGTCCACCAGAGATTGCGCGCCATTTTGTTCAGGCCCGCGACCAATTCAGTGACTTCGGCAGCCGACAACGGTTTCTTCATCATGTTTTCAAGGGTTCAATTTCAAACAACCAAAAATAGGCCGGCCATCCTAGTCGGCGGGCGCGGACCCGGCAATTAAAATTACGGTTCACACGGCGCGTCGCACGCGGTACGCTGTCGTTAATTGCGCGTCATGCGAAAATACTTTCACGCCTTTAACATCGGGATTCAGAACAATCTGACCTACCGGTTCAATTTTCTCGCACGGGCGCTCTTCGGTCTCATCCCGCTCACGGCGGTCATCATGCTCTGGCGCAAAATTTATGCCGGGAAAGGCGACGACGCTGTTATCGGCAGCTACACGCTCGCGCAGATGATCTCGTATTACCTGATCATTACCATCGTGGACGCCCTCACCGCCGTGAACGAAGACGATTGGCAGATCGCCGCCGACATCAAGGACGGCAACATCAGCCAGTTCCTGCTCAAGCCGATTGACTATCTCTGGTTTCGCGTGTGCCTGTTCCTCTCGGGCCGCGTGACGTATCTCGCCGTCGCGTGCATTCCGCTCACGCTGTTTATTCTGTGGCTGCACGAATACTTCGTCCTCCCGGCCAGTGCGGTGACGCTCGGCGGCTTTCTACTTTCCGCGATGCTCACGGCGATGCTGCAATTCTTCTTCTCCTACACCATGGCCATGCTGGCGTTTTGGGTGACGGAAGTTTCCACCTTCATCTTCATCCTCTACGCGTTTGAATACATCGCCAGCGGCCATCTCTTCCCGCTCGATATTCTGCCGGCGGGATTGCAACACGTCCTCGCCTTCACGCCGTTTCCGTATCAACTCTATTTCCCCGTCGGCATCTACATGGGCAAAGTCACCGGCACGGAACTCGCACAAGGCTTGCTGATTCAACTCAGCTGGGTTCTGTTCGCCTACGCGATGGCCCGCTTCGCCTGGCATCGCGGGATTAAAAAATATTCAGCCGTCGGCGGATGAAAACGAATACCCTCACCCTGACCCTCTCCCATCCGATGGGAGAGGGAACAGCCATCGCAGCTCTTTTGTTTTGCGAGCGCGCTTACTGCAATCACCGACTCACGATGTTCCCACAAGTGGGGATGATTCCCCCTCTCCCGTCGGACGGGAGAGGGCCGGGGAGAGGGCATTTGCCTTTCGCAGAGCTTTGAGCATCTTGTTCACGCCATGAATCTCAAGCGTTACCTCTCCATCTACCTCGCGCTCTGGAAAAATTCCGTCACGCGCGAGATGATGTTCAAGGGCAACTTCCTTCTCTGGAT
>SCTL01000617.1 GCA_004297495.1 Verrucomicrobiota bacterium | reverse complement strand
GTGGGGCGGTTGCAGGCGGCGGCGGTGGCGGTGCCGTTGCAACGGCTGGTCGGCGCGCTGGACCGGATGCGCTCGGGTGATTTCACGCAGCGGGTGGACGCGGACGGCAAAGATGAATTCGCCGTCGTGGGGCAGGGGTTGAATCGCGTGGTGGAGGACCTCTCGTCGCTCGTGGGTCAGGTGCAACGTTCGGGGATTCTGGTGAACACGAGCGCCACGGAAATTGCCGCGACCTCGCGCCAGCAGCAGAGCACGGCGAATGAGATCGCCGCCACCACCGCCGAGATCGGCGCGACTTCGAAGGAAATTTCCGCGACCTCGAAGGAGTTGGTGAAGACGATGAACGAAGTCAGCGACGTGGCGGAGGAAGCCACGGAACTGGCGAATCGCGGACAGGCCGGCATCGGCCGCATGGAAGCCAACATGCGGCAGATCATGGATGCCTCGGGCGCGATCTCCAACAAGCTCTCGGTGTTGAACGAGAAGACCGCGAACATCAATTCCGTGGTCACGACGATCACCAAAGTGGCGGATCAGACCAATTTGCTTTCGCTCAACGCAGCGATTGAAGCGGAGAAGGCGGGCGAATACGGCTTGGGCTTCGCGGTCGTCGCGATGGAAATCCGCCGGCTCGCCGATCAGACGGCGGTGGCGACCTACGACATCGAGAAGATGGTGAAGGAAATGCAAACCGCCGTGGCGGCGGGCGTGATGGGGATGGATAAATTCTCGGACGAGGTCGGTCGCGGCGTGGAGGAAATCCGGCAGGTGAGCACGCAACTGGCGCAGATCATCCATCAGGTGCAAACGTTGACGCCGCGCTTTCAGACCGTGAACGAAGGCATGAACGCGCAGGCCACCGGCGCGCAACAAATCAGCGAGACGCTGGTGCAACTCAGCGAGTCGGCGCAGCAAACTGCCGAGTCGTTGCGCCTGTCCAACGTCGCCATCGAGCAGCTCAACGAAGCGGCGCGCGGGTTGCAGACCAGCGTGGCGCGGTTCAAGTTGGAATCGAAATGAAAGGCCGAAATGCTGAAATGCGGAAAGCTGAAAAGCTGAAATCTGATTTCAGCGTTTCAGGGTTTCAGGGTTTCAGCGTTTCACCTCAGAGCGTTTCAGCGTTTCAGCGTTTCAGTTTTTCCTGAGCCATGCTCTTTCTCCTCTTCCAGATTGGCAACGACCGTTACGCGCTCGAAGCGCAACAAGCCGTCGAAGTCCTGCCGCTCGTCGAGCTGAAGCGCGTCCCCCAAGCCCCGCGCGGCGTCGCCGGACTCTTCAACTATCGCGGCCGACCCGTGCCGGCGATTGATCTCAGCGAACTCACCGCCAGCCGGCCCGCTCGCGAACTGCTCAGCACCCGCATCATTCTCGTGCCGCACACCGACGAAGCCGGCCGCGTCCAACTCATCGGCCTCATCGCCGAACGCGCCACCGAACTGCTCCGGCGCGACCAAAAGGAACTCGTTCCCCCCGCCCCGCCAACCAGCGGCTACCTCGGCCCGGTCCTGATGGACGAAAAAGGCCTCGTGCAATTGATTCAACCGCAGCGATTGTTGACCGGAGAAATCCTGCGACTCACCGGCCTGTTGGAACACGCCGGCCCGCGCGCATGAAACAAATTGAAACCCTCCTCCGCGAACGCATCGGCCTGGACGCCGCCTCCATCGGCGCCTCCGTGGTCGCGCGCCTCGTGCGCCTGCGCATGAAAACCTGCGGACTCGACCGACCCGCCGACTACGCGCGCCTGCTCCAGAACTCCCCCGACGAATGGCGGCAACTCGTCGAAGCCGTCGTCGTCGCCGAGACCTGGTTCTTCCGCGACCGCGCCGCCTTTGCCGCGCTCGTCCGCCTCGTCCGCGAAGAATGGCTGCCGCGCCACCCCGTCGAAACCCTCCGCATCCTCAGTCTCCCCTGTTCCACCGGCGAAGAACCCTATTCGGTGGCCATGACGCTGAGCGAAGCCGGCATTGAACCCCAGCGCGTGCAAATAGACGGCGCCGATCTCAGCGCCGTGGCCCTCGCCCGGGCCGCGCGCGCCGTGTATGGGAAAAACTCCTTTCGCGGCCCGGACCTCGCCTTTCGCGACCGCCACTTCACCGCCACCAAGGAAGGCTACGTCCTCTCCCCCGCGATTGCGCGTCAAGTGCGCTTCCATCAAATCAATCTCCTCGGGGACGAGTGGAGAGTCGAGGGGCGAGGGACGGGGGACAGTGAACCGGCGACACGGCGAAACGGAGAGACGGCGAGGTCGCCGATTCGCCGATTCGCCGATTCACCGGCTCGCCCCCACGCCGACCCTCGACCCTCGTCCCTCACGCCGCCCTACGATTTTATTTTCTGCCGCAACCTGCTGATCTATTTTGATCGCGCCACGCAAGCGCGGGCGCTGGAGCGATTGGGCGGACTGCTCCACGCGGAGGGCTATCTCTTCGTCGGCCCGGCGGAACTGCCGCTGGTGCGGGAGGGCGGCTTTGTGCCCGCCCATCTCCCCCTGGCCTTTGCGAGCTGCAAACCGGGCCTTCGCCGCGCCGAACGCGAAACGGCGAGACGGAGAGAAAGTGAAACGGGGAGAGGGCGAAATGGCGAGCCGGCGAGCGGACGAAGTCGCCGACTCGCCGATTCGCCGATTCGCCGACTCACCAATGCGCCGGCTCGCCCCCTCGCCGATTCCGCGGTTGGACTGGCGGAGGCGCAAGCGCTGGCGGACGCGGGGCAGTTGGAGGCCGCGGCGGCGGCGTGCGAAAAGCTCTTGGAACGGGACGGCCCGAGTGCGGCGGGATATTATTTACTGGGCCTGGTCACGGAAGCGCGGGATCAGGAAGTGCGGAATGAGGAATGCGGAGCGCGGAATTCCGCACTCGACACTCCGCACCCCGCACTGGAGTTGTATCGCAAGGCGCTGTATCTCGAACCGAATCATCAGGAAGCGCTGCTGCACGCGGCGTTGCTGTTGGAACGGCAGGGCGAACACACTGCTGCCGTAGCCTACCGCCGCCGCGCGAAACGCGCGAGTGCCAGGAGTCAATAGCCCGTGAACGACGAATCCAAAGTCCAAAAGGCAGAGGCCAGAGATCAGAAGTCAGCGGCCAGTGCTGAGCTCCGGCCTCTGACCTCTGACCTCTGCTCTTTGACTTTGGACACCGGGCATGCGGCGATACACGACTGCTGGAACACGATCGGCGTGGAAGGCAACGGGAGTTGCCCGGAATTGCGGAAGTATGTGCATTGCCGGAACTGCCCGGTGTATTCCGCCGCTGCCGTGCAATTGCTGGAGCGCCCCCTGGCCGGCGGTTATCGGCGCGAGCAGACGGAGCATTACGCAGCGCGAAAGAAACTGGCCGCGCCGGCAAAAATTTCCGTCATCATCTTCCGTCTCGGCGCGGAATGGTATGGACTGGCCACCAAGGTTTTTCAGGAAGTAACCGAGCGGCGACCAATGCACACGTTGCCGCATCGGCGACATGGCATCGCGCTGGGACTGGTCAACGTGCGGGGCGAATTACTGGTCTGCGCCTCGCTGGCGCGGTTGTTGGGCTTGGAGGAGCCAGAGTCCAGAGTTCCGCGTTCCGCGTCTCGCGTTGAACCCGGGACTACGAACCCGAAACTCGGCACCCGGCACGTGCCGCTGCTTTTGGTGGCCGAACGTCACGGGGAACGGATCGCGTTTCCGGTGGATGAGGTGGAGCAGATCCAGCGATTTCAGGACGATGAACTGCGCGAAGCGCCCACCACGGTGGCGCGTTCGACCCTGACCTACACACGTGGCGTGGTGAACTGGCGTCCGCCCCTGCGGCGCTCGCGCCTCGGTGCAGCCACCGAAGCCGACGCTCACGAGCGCGTGGTGGGAATTCTCAACGCGGATTTGTTGTTCGACGCCATGAGCCGGAGTCTGACATGAAAGACGACCTGAGCCATTACTCGATGCTGGAATTGTTCCGCGCGGAAGCGGAGCAACAGACCGGCGTGTTGACGGCGGGTCTGTTGGAATTGGAGCGCACGCTGCCGGGTGACGTGGGCCAGGCGACGAGTGACAAGAAGGAGTCTCCGCTAATCTCACCCGACGCCCGGCACGCGTCCCTCCTGGAGTCGTTGATGCGCGCGGCACATTCGCTCAAGGGCGCGGCGCGGATCGTGAACGTGCCGGCGGCGGTGAGCGTGGCGCACGCCATGGAAGATTGTTTTGTCGCGGCGCAAAAGGGACGCCTGACGCTGGCCCAACCGGAGGTGGACGTCTTGCTGCACGGCGTGGATCTGCTGACGCGCATTGCCAAAGGCAGCGAGCAGGAAATGGCGGAGTGGGAGACGACGAATGCAGGTGAAATGGAACAAGCTGTGGCGGCGCTGCGACGATTGTTGAATCCAATTCCGAAGTCGGAGGCCAGCGGTCCGAAGGCTGTTGTCAGTACCGAGCCGGTCAAACCGAAGCCCGCCGACGCCGGTCTGCTGACAACCGAGACGCCAGCCACCGTTCCCGCAGTGACGACCAGCGAGTTGCCGGAACGCGTGCTGCGATTGAACGCGGAGAATCTAAACCGGCTGCTGGGGCTGGCGGGCGAGTCGCTGGTGGAATCGCGCTGGCTGCGGCCCTTTACGGAATCCATGGAGCGGCTGAAGCGCAAGCAGATGGAAATTGAGGAATCGCTCGATGGTTTGCGCGATGCGTTGCGCGGGGAAAGTGTCTCCGAACGCACCGCCGGGAAAATGAACGAGTTGTATTTGCGGGCGGGTGACACGCGCCGCTACCTCGGTGAACGGATGGAAGAGCTGGATTCATTTGACCGGCGCTCGGCGCATCTCTCGAACCGGCTCTATCTCGAAGTGCTGCGGACGCGGATGCGGCCCTTCAGCGATGGCGTGAATCGTTTTCCGCGGATGGTGCGCGATCTGGCGCGAACGCTGGGCAAAGCGGTGCAGTTGGAAATCATCGGCGAAAACACGCAAGTGGATCGCGATATTCTGGAGCGACTCGAAACACCGCTCGCGCACTTGCTGCGCAACGCGGTGGATCACGGCTGCGAATCAGCCGAGGCTCGCGCG
Source organism: Verrucomicrobiota bacterium (assembly GCA_004297495.1). Classification (GTDB taxonomy): domain Bacteria; phylum Verrucomicrobiota; class Verrucomicrobiia; order Limisphaerales; family JADLHS01; genus SCTL01. Next base: position 6,109 of record SCTL01000617.1, on the reverse strand, counting down.
GTGGCCGGCAAGCCGGCGGAGGCGGTCATCCGGTTGGAAGCGCGGCACAACGCGGGCATGTTGATCGTCATCGTCGCCGACGATGGCGCGGGTGTTGATTTGGCGCGGGTGCGGCGCACGATTGTGCAGCGCAAGCTCACCACCGTCGCCGAGGCGGAGAAGATGCACGAGAGTGAACTGTTGGAGTTTTTATTTTTGCCCGGGTTCACGGTGAAGGAGACGGTGACGGAAATCTCCGGACGCGGCGTCGGCTTGGACGTGGTGCAGAATCTGGTCAAGGGATTGCGCGGTTCGGTGCGCGTGAACACGCAGCCGGGTCGCGGCACGCGTTTCCATCTGCAATTGCCGCTGACGCTTTCGGTTTTGCGCACGCTGCTGGTGGAAGTGGCGGGCGAGCCGTACGCGTTTCCGCTCGCGCAGATCATGCACACGCTCAAGCTGCCGCGTGCGGAGATGCGCACGTTGGAGGGGCGGCATCATTTCACACTGGGCGAGCATCATGTCGGTCTCGTCAGCGCCCGGCAGGTGTTGGAATCCAGTGCGCACGCGGTCAGCGGCGAGGAATTGCCGGTGATCATTCTCGCCGATCGCGGCTCGCGTTACGGGTTGGTGGTGGACCGGTTTCTCGGGGAACGGGAACTGGTGGTGCAACCGTTGGATTCGCGGTTGGGGAAGGTGAAAGATATCAACGCGGCGGCGTTGATGGAGGATGGTTCGCCGGTGTTGATCGTGGACGTGGAGGATATGGTGCGTTCGATTGACAAGCTGGTGGCGCAGGGGGCGATCACCAGCGTGCAGCGCGATGCCTTGCCGCCGGTGGCGAAGAGGCAGAAGCGCGTGCTGGCGGTGGACGATTCTTTGACCGTTCGTGAACTGGAGCGGAAACTTCTCACCGGCCATGGCTACTACGCGGACGTGGCCGTGGACGGGTTGGATGGCTGGAATGCGGTGCGGAGCGGGCATTACGATCTGGTGATCACGGACGTGGATATGCCGCGCATGGATGGAATCGAATTGGCGACGATGATCAAACGGGACGCGCAGTTGAAGTCGTTGCCGGTGGTGATTGTGTCTTACAAGGATCGGGAGGAGGATCGGTTGCGGGGGCTGCAGGCCGGTGCGGACTACTATTTGACGAAGGGAAGTTTTCATGATGCGACGTTGTTGCAGGTGGTGGCGGATTTGATCGGAGAACCGGAGGTATGAGGCTGAATCGAAGAGACGGAGAAACGGCGAGCCGACGAAACGGAGAGACGGCGATGTCGCCGTTTCGCCCTCTCGCCGTCTCGCCCCCTCGCCCCCTCGCCGATTCAGCGCTTCGATTAGTATGAGAATCGCGATTGTGAATGACATGCTGCTGGCAGTCGAGGCGTTGAGGCGCGTGATTGCCGGCAGCGGCGAACATCGCGTGGCGTGGATCGCGCGCGATGGCGCGGAGGCGGTCAGGCTGGGCGCCCAGGACAAACCGGATTTGATTTTGATGGACCTCGTCATGCCGGTAATGGACGGCGTGGAGGCAACGCGTCAGATCATGGGGCAGTCGCCGTGTCCGATTCTCGTGGTGACGGCGAACATGAACGAGAGTCCCGGCAAAGTGTTCGAGGCGATGGGCGCGGGGGCGCTCGATGCGGTGGCGACTCCGGCGTTGGGACAACCGGGAGCAGAAGGCGGGCGGGCGTTGTTGACGAAGATTGCTTCGATCCAGAAATTTGTCGGTCTGGTGGCGAAGGAGGCGACGCGTCAGGCCGTCCCCGCGAAGCACACGGCGGGAACGAAGCGCGAGCGTTTGGTGGCGATCGGCGCTTCCGCCGGCGGGCCGGTGGCGTTGGCGCGGGTGTTGGCGGAGTTGCCGGTGGATTTTCCGGCGGGGATCGTGATTGTGCAGCACGTGGATGAGCAGTTTGCGAAGGGGTTGGCGGAGTGGTTGGGGACGCACACGCGGTTGCGGGTGCGACTGGCGGTGAGCGGAGATCAACCGCAGGCGGGGGTGGTGTTGTTGGCGGGGTTGAGTGAGCATCTGGTGTTCACGAGTGCGCGGCATCTGGGTTATACGTCGCTGCCGGAGAGCGCGGCGTTTCATCCGTCGGTGGATGTTTTTTTCAGGAGCGTGTGTCGTTGTTGGACGGGCGAGGTGATCGGAGTTTTGTTGACGGGTATGGGCCGGGATGGGGCGGAGGGGTTGCGGGCGTTGCGCGAGGCCGGCGCGCATACCATCGCGCAGGATGAGCGGACGAGCGCGGTGTATGGGATGCCGAAGGCGGCGGCGGAGTTGGGGGCGGCAGTTGAGGTTTTACCTCTGGAGAAGATCGGGTATCGTCTGACCAGATTGGTGGCATGAATTCAAAATCAAAGGGCCAAAGGGCAGAGGACAAAGGTCAGCGGGCGGAGGGCAGCACTGATCTGCGACCGCTGACGGTTGATCCGCGTTCGGCCGGTGAGTATCACGTGATGGTGTTGTTGGTGGATGATCAGGCGATGGTGTGCGAGGCGGTGCGGCGGGCGGTCGCGGGGGAGGCGGACGTGGATGTGCATTATTGCGCCGATCCGCGCGAGGCGCTGGCGACGGCGGTGCAGTTGCGGCCGACGGTGATCTTGCAGGATTTGGTGATGCCGGGGATGGATGGGTTGACGTTGGTGAGCGAGTTTCGCGCGAATCCGGCGACGCGGGACATTCCCATCATCGTGCTCTCGACGAATGAGAATCCGCAGGTGAAGGGGCAGGCGTTCGCGTTGGGGGCGAATGATTACTTGGTGAAGCTGCCGGCGAACATCGAATTGGTGGCGCGCATCCGGTATCATTCGCGGGCGTATTTGAATCAGTTGCAGCGCGACGCGGCGTATCGGGCGTTGCGGGAGAGTCAGCAGCAGTTGATGGAAAATAACGCGCAGTTGGTGGCGTTGAATCAGCGTTTGGAGGAGGCGACCCTGGCGAAGTCGGAGTTTCTGGCGAACATGAGCCATGAGATTCGCACGCCGATGAACGGAGTGGTGGGAATGATTTCGCTGTTGCTGGACACGGAGTTGACGGATGAACAGCGGGAGTACGTGGAGGCGACGCGGTCGAGCGCGGACGCGTTGTTGACGATCATCAATGACGTTTTGGATTTCTCAAAGATCGAAGCGGGCAAACTGGAACTGGAGCGGCATCCCTTTGAATTGCACACGTGCATCGAGGAGGCGCTGGATTTGCTCTCACCCAAGGCGGCGGAGAAGGATTTGAATCTGGCGTATCTGGTGGAGGATTCGATTCCGAAGATTCTGGTGAGCGACGTGACGCGGTTGCGGCAGGTGCTGGTGAATTTGATCAGCAACGCGGTGAAGTTCACGGCGGCGGGGGAAGTGGTGGTGGAGGTGTCGGCGGCGGCGCAGGGTCAGCGGGTGCTGGAGGCGGGACACGAAAGCGATTCGGATTTTTTGCGTCATCCCGAGCAGTGGCTGTTGCATTTTTCGGTGCGGGACACGGGGATCGGGATTCCGGTGGAGAAGCATCATCGGCTGTTCAAGTCATTTCAGCAGGTGGATGCGAGCACGACGCGGCATTACGGGGGCACCGGGCTGGGGTTGGCGATTTGCAAACGGCTGGTGGAGTTGATGGGCGGACGGATTTGGGTGGAGAGCGGCGCGGGGAAGGGCGCGACGTTTCATTTCACGATTTTGACGCGGGCGGCGGCGGCGGCGGTGTCGCCGAACTGGCAGTTGCCGCAGCCGCAATTGGCGGGCCGGCGGGTGCTGGTGGTTTCGGGCAACGCGACGAACACGCGGATCTTGCGGCAGCGCGCCGAGCAGTGGGGAATGATCGCCGAGTGCGTGGCCGAGGACCGCGGGGCGCTGGCGGCATTGGGGCGGGGCGAACGGTTTGATGCGTTGGTGCTGGATTATCAGCCGGCGGCGGGCGACGGCTTGGAGTTGGCGGAAAGAATCCGATTGCTGCCAGGCGGTCGGGAATTGCCCATCGTGTTGATGTCGTCGGTGCGTCTGCGCACGGATGATCCGCGTCCGGCGGCGGCGGGAATTTCCATTTTCATTCACAAGCCGATCCGCCCGGCGCAATTACTCGACGCGCTGTGTCGGGCGTTGAGCGTGCAGATGCAGCGTGAGAAAAAGTCCCCGGTCGCGCCCACCCTGGACGGCACGCTGTCCACGCGAATGCCGTTGCGGGTGTTGCTCGCCGACGATAATCCCATCAATCAAAAGGTCGGCGTCAGCGTGTTGCATCGGCTGGGCTATCGCAGTGACGTGGCGCAAAACGGTGTCGAAGTCATGCAGGCGTTGGAGGATCGCGTCTATGATGTTCTGTTTCTCGATGTGCAAATGCCCGAGATGGACGGCCTGGAATGTGCCCGGCAGATTTGCGGCAAGTGGACGCGCGATCGTCGTCCCGTCATCATCGCCATGACGGGCAACGCGCTTTTGGGTGACCGCGAACGCTGTCTCGCCGCCGGCATGGATGATTACATCTCCAAGCCGGTGCGCATCGGCGAGCTGCAAACGATTCTGGAACGTTGGGGGCCGACGAAGAGCCGCGTTTACGACACGAATTTTTTCGTCCGCAACCCGGTGGCGCGGCAACGCTCGCTGATTGACCACACGATTCTGCGAGAACTGCAGGACATGTCCCACGGCGACGCCGCCGGCATGTTGCGCGAGTTGATTGACCTCTTCCTCGAAGGCGCGCCCCAACGCATCGCGCAGATCAACCAGTTCGCCGGCGACGCCAAGAAACTTTCCTTTCACGCGCACGCGCTCAAGAGCATGAGCCTCAACCTCGGCTGCAAGGGCGTGGTCGAACTGTCTCAACGACTCGAAGAAATCGGCCGCAGCGGCGCTCTGACCGGCGTGCCGGAAATCATCCGCGAACTGGAAATAAGTTTCAGCCAGACCAAAGCCGAGTTGCTCATTCTCCGCGACACTCCCGCCGGCGAGCAGCCGGTGCAAAGTTGAATCGCGCGCCGTTCTAAAACCTTCCAGTCATGCCAGACCGATTACTCATCCCGCGACGATTGCAACCCGGCGACACCATCGGTCTGCTCGCGCCTGCCAGCGCGCCGCCGGACTGGAAGCGGGTCGAGGCGGGCATTGCCGCGTTGGAAAAACTTGGCTTCAAAACGAAACTCGCCCGCCACGCGAAAGCCCGCCTCGGTTTTCTCGCCGGCAGCGATCGCGACCGCGCCGCGGACTTGATGAGCCTGTTCGCCGACAAACTTGTCACTGCGATCATGTGTCTGCGCGGCGGTTACGGCTCGGCGCGGTTGCTCGACCGGCTGGACTACTCGGTCATTCGCCGGAATCCAAAAATTTTCATCGGCTTCAGCGACATCACGAGTTTGCACTGCGCGTTTCTCAACGAGGCCGGGCTGGTTTCGTTTCACGGGCCGATGGTGAATTCAGATTTTGCCGAAGCCACCCTGCCGCCGGTTGCAGTGAACAGTTTTCTGCGCACGCTCACCCAACCTGCGCCTGCCGGCGACATCGCGCTGGGTTACCGCAAACGCACCGTTAAAACTCTGCGCGGCGGCGTCACGCGCGGGCGCTTGATCGGTGGGAATCTTTCGTTGCTCTGCACGACGCTCGGCACTCGCTGGCAGCCCGAGTTTCGCGGCCGGCTTCTTTTTCTCGAAGACCTCGGGGAAGAGCCTTACCGCTTTGACCGAATGCTCACGCATCTGCTGAATGCGGGAGTGTTGCCGCAGGTTGCGGGAGTCGCCATCGGGCTGAACCACAACTGCGAAGATCCGAAACGCAAACGCGGCGGCCAATACCGGCAATCGCTTGAAGACGTCATGCGCGAGCGGTTGCTGGGACTGAAGGTGCCGGTCGTCGCGGGCCTGCCGTTCGGTCACGTGCCGCACAACGCCACTTTACCCATCGGTCTCCGCGCCGAACTGGATGCGAACGCGGGCCGGCTTTCGATTCTTGAACCGGCGGTGGTTTGAACCCATTGCCGGCAAATTCACCGGAGCAACCGGAGGCAACCGAGACCGCGGACAATGATGGTTCAGAACTGGAGTTTTCCCCTCTGTTACCTCCGTTGCCTTCTGTAAAACTTTTTTCGCCGTTACTCGGCAGCGTAAGTTTTCGCCTTCGCGAGTCGCGCCACCGCCGGCGGGAA
>SCTL01000616.1 GCA_004297495.1 Verrucomicrobiota bacterium | reverse complement strand
CAGATGCTTGAGTCAGCGAATCTTTTGTGGCCTAGCCAAAGCGCCCCAGCGAACCGCCATGGGCGTAGTCCGTTCCACCGTTCAGGGTTTTACCACGCCGCCATTGCGTTCCACTGTCGCTGTCCCATCGGTGGTTGAGCTTGGTCCCAGGCTATAAGTCCTCACACCGCGCCACACATGCAACAACCTGAAGACATCGTCTGGGACGCAATCACCGAGAGCGCTAAAACCCGTTTTGACTACAATGAGTTCGAGAAAGCTTTCGGCGAACTCAATGACCCAGATGTCGCTGACAACATCCTTTTGATGACCGTGGCGGGATATGCCGCGGTACATTCGAGCGAGGAGATTGCAGCCGAGATCAAAACCCAACTCCTTATGATTGGCTTCGGATTCAGGGAGGGTGGCCCCGAGCTATTCTTAGTGGGAAAGGAGACGCAACTAAAAAACGAGATTCGCGCCGCCGGGATTGCAATGGAGCTTTTCGCGCAAGGAGCTCAACAACCGGGAGTCTTGGTTCAGGTGCGAAGCATCCTTAAGTCTTCTTGATCCATGTTGCGCAGAATAGTCAACCAGGACTCGAACAGAGCGCTCCAGCGAATCACCGTGGGCACAGTCCATTCCGCCGTTCAGGTTTTGTGCACGCCCGTCGCTGTGCTTGGAAGTTGCCACTCACACATCACATGAACATACCACCGCAGACAATTTACCAACACCTACGGCAATTTTTCCCGACACTTGTTCGATCTGACCGAGTCGTTCATCAGGACTCGGGTTCGCTTTCTATTTGGCTCAGAGAGTCGCCTGATAGACAGAGCGTTGAGGCATTTTGCATTGAGTTTGAGAAGCCGCCAACGCAGCAGCCACTCGCTTTGTTCCAGACCTTTCGCGCGTGGTTGCCACAGGAGATGCCCGCGCTTGAGTCTCTTATTGACGAGTTGACCGATCACGGTCGCGCCGCCGCGCTGACACACAAGAGCAAGCAAATCGCTGACTGGTCTATTACGGTTTCGGTTTTCCACACATCTGTTGTCATTCGTTTTGACCATGTTTTCTAACTCAAGCGCTTTAAGGGACCGTCGCCCCGCACCGACCTAAGCACCTGTCCAAGTCATCCACTCTTCTTCCGGAATTCCTGACTGACGAATCATTCGCTTGAGCGTTTTCGATTTGTAGAACGCGCTGGTAAACTTTACTTCGACCATCCTGTTCGGCTCACCGTTGTCGTGGAAGTTCAGCCACGCTTGGCCAACACCATCCACTCCCTCAAAAAAACTGAATCCCTTCTGCTGGAGAAAATCGGTAACATCCCGATGCGTCCAGTTGAATAGACTTTTTGCCATGCAACCCAGGATAAGTTCGTGGGGCATTATGAGACAGACCCCTAACCTTACCGCTACCGGCAAGGCCCGCTTTCACCAAGAAGCTGTTACTCAGCCTTTGCTCCTTCGACAAACAACGCAGGTGCCGGGTCTGACAAATTCCATTCAATCACCTGTTTGCCGCAGAATGTTCGCAATTCCAGCACAGAGCGGTTCAATCCTAGAACCAGAAAGCACTGAGCGTTCTAAATAGCCAAGACACCAAATTGATCCCTCGGGAGAGTTCCTCGCGAAAGATGTAGACAAGCAATACCAACACAGCAGTCCCAACCAGACTCCGCACGGAGTAGTTGTCTTCATGCGTCTTGCCTCTTATGAGCAGGTAGGTTGCCTCATCAACAAGCAAGCCTAACCCAATTGAGTACAACACTGAATTTGCAAAAACCAACGATATAGCGACAAGCACCCCGCCGTACATCCAATGATGGATCCGGAACCCGTTTATAGTCGGGCTCGGAATCGGCCAAATAAACACGGAAATTCTCGTAATGAGAATCGTGGCGAGGAAAAGTTTGAAAAAATGATGATAGCCCATGTCGAACCAGTCGGCGGCCCCGGCAATTCCATTTTACTACAGGCTCTACAATTCAGCACCAGGCCGATTATTATGCGGTAAGCAAGTCACGTAGAGCATTGCCGTTGCCCTTCACGTTAAACACACTGAAACCACCCATGAATACGATTACGTCTGCCATTGAATGGTTCCTCGGCCATTGTGCTTATCATCGCAAACTTAGTCCGCACACACTCAAAGCCTATCGCCACGACTTGGCAATATTTAACAACTTCGCGACGAGCCCGTCCGCAGATGTTCGAGTCGAAGATGTCAATCGCGATCTCATTCAGCGTTGGTTAGCCAGCATGAACTCAGTAAAGCCACGCACAATTCGCCGCCGCGTAGCCACGTTGAAATCCATGTTCTCGTGCCTTGAACGCCAAAATAAACTAGGCAGCAATCCGCTGGCTGGATTCCGTAGCGAGGTTAAAGTGGGCAGCAGTCTGCCACGTGTAGTGGGACGTAATACGGTTAGATCGCTTCTCCGCTCAACGCACCGGTTGACGGACGATACCCCTAAGTCAAAAAGCAAAAAGCTCAGGGACACAGCACTCGTGGAACTATTGTTTTCGACGGGCATGCGAGTGAGTGAAACTGTTGCCACAAACATCAAACAGGTTGACATGGATCGGCTCGTAATCTCCGTTTGCGGTAAAGGAAGCCGCGAACGCGAAGTCCCAATTGTGTGCGATGCGTTCCGTGTCAAATTGCAGAGCCATATCGACCGGCGACGAGAGGACGGTGCCGGACTGGACGACCCTTTGTTTGTAAATCGGCACGGTGTGCGAATTTCAGATCAATCAGTGCGCGCAATTTTGCGGAGACAAGCAACTCGCATCGGTGCACGGCGAATCACCCCGCACATGCTTCGGCATACCGTCGCCACATTGCTTTTAGAGGATGGCGTTGACTTGAGACATATCCAGCGTCTTCTCGGGCACAGTTCCATAACAACAACCACGATTTACGTACATGTGAGCGAGCGAAGCCAGCGTCACGCACTTGCCCGGAGGCATCCTCGAAACAAGATGGCAATCTGAAACCGCAGTGTCTGACCGTGGTTTCGATCACACTTCGTAAAGAGTTTCCAATTGCGGGGACATTGCCATTATCACGGATAACTAAAAATTATGCGTAGGTCACAGCGGCTTTCCAACGCATTGAAAGGCGGTGGATTTTCGCTCCACTTTTACGTTCGTCGCTGGCTGCGGGTTGGATTCGTCACCCAATGTTGCATCGTCACTGCTATCCCTGTAATAGCCGTGCTGATCTGTAGCGCCATTGACGGAAGCCTGTTTTTGTCGGGCCGGAACATTGGGCTGCTCGAACACCCGGCCATCTGGGCTTTCTTTGGAATCCAAATCGCGCTTCCAATCGCGGTTCGCCATTCACTCAAGGAGCTCTTGAAAGCCCGGACAAATTTGCGAGCCCTTGGTGTGCTGAATGCCAAGCCAGTCAAAGCCGAGGTAGCTCCCCTCGTGCGCTTTTTGAATCTCCAAGACCGAAAGAGCAAACTTGTGGCTGCGATACTCTACGGTTTTGGACTGGCCGCCTTCGTTTGGAACACGTACCAAAATCAGCTTCCTGGGATTGTGATTCCGTACGATTTTTGGGACTCAAAAACTTACCATTTTGGCTTTTGGATCACGCGTGTTTATAAGTTTTATCTGTTTGTGTGGCTTCTTCCGTACGTCGCGTTGCTGCACATCGCCATGCTTGCTGTGGCGCTTGGCCTTGTCCGGTCGGCTCGCCTCTCTGGGAAGTTGAAACTTCAACCGTTTCACCCTGACGGTGTCGGCGGCCTTGGGTTTCTGCCGGAGTTGGTCACGCGACCACTCATAGTGGCCGTTATGTTCGGCACGTTGCCAAGCGTGGCGGCATTTTATGTTCACCGTGCCGCAGACGTAACGCCCGTTATGGGTCTCAGCGTCCTCTTGTTTGGTATCGCAATCGCGTATTTCGTGCCGATTCTCGCCCTTCGAAATGACATCGTGGCAGCAAAACGCACGATGATTGAGAAGCTGAGGTGGCAGCAACAGGCCAGCTTTGTCCATGTGTTTGAAAACCGGAAGGTCGACTTCGAAGCATTGAAATCGGGAAACGAAAGTATCGAGTGTTTCGAAAAACTTTGCGCAGCGATCAAGAACGTCTCGAATTACCCGCACCTGCGGCGGCTTATCGGATTGATAACACTGGCAATGACGCCAGCCGTGAGTTCCTTGCTTGGAAAACTCTACGAAGACTTGGCACCAGTCATTCAACCTTGGTTAACGAAGCCATAATCCGCTGCCGGCTCACATAAAGGCGCACGATTAGATTTACGACGAATACGAGCGCGCAGCCCCAATAGACAGCATTCACGGTTTCGACCAATCCGCTGTCCTTGGGTACGAATAAAAAGAACAGCGTATTGCCCCACAGTACGAACGCCATCACTCCACCAAAGAGTCGACTCGTCGGCAGCAGTTGGGAGCCATCAACGATTATCGCGCGAAGTCCGATCACGACGATCTCACGTGTCGCAATAAGGGCTAATGGCGGAAGATCAACATCTCGTTCAGCAGCGTAGAGCAATGAAACAACTGTGAGCGATTTATCGCTTATCAAGTCGATTATCTTGCCAGCGTAAGACGCTCTTTTCATCCGTCGCGCCATAAAGCCGTCAATCGAATCGCTGCATATCGCGAAACCGTAAATTAGGGCCGGGAACTGAACCGGAATATCTTGGAATGCCAGCGACGCGAATAACAACGCAGACAGAAGTCGCGCAAGGCTAACACATTGGACGAACCAAATTTTTGACAGACCCCTCAACTCTGTCTTTCTCTGACCTGATTGCAATGAGTGGTCCGGCATGTGCCATGAAGCGTGGATAATTTTTAGTTATCCATTGTTTCTGGAATTCAGGCATCGTTAGATCACAATGTCCGTTGACTAAGTTCTTCAACTATATGGGTAATGACCGGGGGGAAAACCGGGGTGCCCGCCGCACTCATATACGCTCACTTCAAACAGGAGTTTGGGTTTACTGTCGAGAAGTAGTGCGTAGTATCCGTCCGACCATCACTCGCCCCGCCCGGCTTGCCGAGCAATTTCCCGCGCGATCGTGTCGATTGATTCTTCGATCTCCCGAAGCATCTCGATAATCTTTCCAATCTCTTCCTGACAATTGAAGTTTTAGCGTTTGATAAAACTGGAAAACAATTGCCTGACCCATCTTCGCAAGAAGCGCTTCCGCGCTGAGATGTGCATTTTCTTCATAAGCGCTCAGGATAGACTTCGAAAGCATTCAGACAAAGACGCTGAAGTTTGCCGGACATGATAAGTTATCGCGAGGCTATCACTCAAGGCCGCATCGAGTAGAAAGAGCCCCGTTGATCGCGGCGGTCGCGAATTGATTCGGAATCTTCTCTTGCTCAAGACGCAAGTTTGACGCACAGGCCAGTTCCCGGGCTTTTTCTTCGGAATTTGTCAGCCTCAGTTTGATCTTCACTTTTGAAGGAATGCCAGGCCTGCACAACTCACGAAAGCAATTCATGATTGCGGCGTCCATCATAATGCTTTGCGTTTTGGGAAACACTTCGCGAAGTCGGGTGAGAATTTCAAATCCTTGCACATCCACATCACCCCAATAAAACAAATCACAATTGGCAAGCCAAGGAACATTGTGAAGCAGCGCCGCCGCGTTGCCAGCGCCCCAGATGCCAACGGTGCGGGGCGTGCTTGGCAATGTCAGAAACGTCATTTTGTTTTCTGACACCAGCACGCGCAGTTTTTTCCAACCAAGATTTCGGAATTGATTCAATGGCAATGAAACATCGTCGAAAGGAATTCCGAGTGGCACGCGCAACGATTCATCAAGAAGGCGCAGGCGGATTTGCGGCTCATCGAACCGCAGGCCGAAGCGCTCCTCGAAACGCTCCGACTCGACTGTAGCATCCGGCGGCAAGGCGATTGTCAATAAGCGGGTCAGCACCGATTGATGGCGTTCAACAAATTTGGTGTCCACAGACAGCGGAAGTTCACGTGCGTAGAGGTTCGGGCGGGGGTGACGTTGGAGGTAGTAGCAAACTTCCAATAGACCAAGCCACGCGTCAGCCAATTCCACAACATCAAGCGGGCGCTCCTGAAAAAAGGAAATCAGCGAAGGACACCGTTCGCGGGTCAACGCAAGGCTTTCACGAAAACGGGTGACTTCTTTTGTTTTGCCAAGTGTTCGCAGGTAGGAAGTTTCGTTTGCAAATTCAACACGCTCCGGCAGGCGTTGTTTTCCCCAGCGACGGGAGTTCACTTCAGTCCAGTCGATGTGGCAGCCAAGATTGGCCTCCGTGAGCGCGTTGATCTCACGGCGCAGTTTTGCGAAATCCTCCGTCGGAGAAGGTTTCCCAAAACGCACGGGCAGCGGGAAGAACGCCGTTCCGTTCACGACACTTCGCAGAAAATCCGCGTAGCGTGTCTGCGCCCGGCGGCGAATATCATCAGGAGCGAGCATCAGTCAAAGGGATTGGTGCGGCCGTTGGCACAACGCTGCGAGTGTTCGTGGCCGCACCATCCACCGCTGCGTCATACTCGGCGCGTGACGCGCGGCGGAGTTTTGAGTTGTTGCCATCTGGATTCAGAGCCACATGAAAGCTATCCACAAAGTCCTCGACGATCCGGCCTTTGGCGTCGAACGGATTCACGACGACGAGTTGCAGGCCGAGTTGCTGAAATAGCTTGAGTGCACGTTGGGAATTCGCCTCATCGGTTCGAGCAAACACTTCATCAATGACCACAAGTCTAAATGTATCAGCTTCACTGTCCGTGCCGAGCAAGCCGTATTGAGCCGAGATGGCGGACGCGAGGATGGTAAACGCAAGTTTGGCCTTCTGCCCGCCCGACTTGCCGGAAGATGCCGAGTAGTAATTCACCTCACGCTTATCCGCATCTCTAAGTTCGCGCACACCGAACTCGAACCAATTGCGCGCGTCAGTGACGTATCGCGTCCAAGCGTCGTCTTTCTCGAAATCGCTGATGAGTTCTCGAATGCTTTTGAAGATATGCAGCCGGTCATCGGCGGACGGCTGTAATCCACCGCGCAAACAGTCCTTGAGCCTTGCCCGGAACTGCTTGATGTCGTCAGCGCGCGTCGGTGGAGCGGTAACTTGGACATGTGTAGTGTCGGAAAACGGAATGGTCACCAGCGCCACGTTGACCGCTTCCACGCGACGACGAATAATTTTCTCGTGCTCAAGCAGGTTGCTTTGGAACATTGCCATGTCGCCGATGAGGTTCGTGCCGAGGAATTCCTCGAACCGCTGCTTGTGCTGGGGAAGTTCTTCCTTGTCTATCTGAACTCGCAGCGCCGTGAAATCAGCAGAGTATTCCGCCTCTGCGTGTAGATTTGCGGAGTGTTCGGGGTAATCGCGGAGGAAATTCGCCATGAGCGGCAGCATGGCCTTTTCGGCCTCGTTGATCAGTCGGGTCTGGTGGCTCATCTGGCCATCAATGCTTTTGGAAACTTGTCCCTCAACCGCAACAATGTTTTTCAAAGTCAATTTCGCCTTCTCTTGAAGCTCCGTGAACTCACCGGTCATCGGCTCTGGATCGAAATCGGCGCATGGCTTTAACAACGCATCCATCCTCACAACCTCGTCCTTGTTCGTCTTCTCCTCAGCTTCCGCCGTCCAGATTTGCTGGTTCGTTTGCTCTAATTCCATTCCACTCAATTCCAACTTTCGCTTGATGGCTTCAAGCTGCCTCCGCAACGCCTTCAGTGCATTGGAACTCGCTTCCAACTCGTCCTTCTCCTGCCTCAGCCGTACGAATTCTCGTTTCTCGGACTCGGTGTCAATGTCACCAAACACAGTTACGGCGAGCACGCCATCAATGGCCTTGAGTTGTCCGTCGAGCTTCTTGACTTGCTCTCCTGCCTCCGCCGCTTTCTGAGTTGCTTGCTTTTCGCGCTTGTCCGCCTGTTCAAACGCGGCCGTCAGTGCGCGAATCTTGTCCGCCACCGACCAGCCTAGAACAAAATTTGTGGCATCGTTGACTGCACGCCGGTCATCCTTCGTGTGGCGGGTTGGCCCGTCGCGAATCAAGCCTTCGCGTGTGATGCCATAATCCACTTCCTTGAGCCGATTCACGTCACCGCAGCAAACGTGGTTGAATCGCCGTGACACTTCACTCTTTACCCAGCCCGACAGCGGGTGCTCATCGCGGAAGTTCAGGCGACCGGCCACGCGAGATGTTTGGCGCTACACAAACAACGGAGCGGTCTTTTTCTCCGACACAACCCCGAGCGGAACGGAGAGCTTCCCTTACGAAGACGGCGTGCTCGTGCTCTCGGTGGTAGCGACTGATGCAGATGTCCTGACTCCGTATGGCATGGCCGGCGAACTCGTTCTTTATTACGGCACGACAAACAACGGTTGGAGTGATCGCTTCAATGTCATGGACGGCAAACAGACCGACTCGACGTTCGTGCGTTTGAACATGAGCAAGACCAATGGTGTTCCGCGTCTCACGATTTCAGGTTGGCAGGGCAGGCAGGTTTCGATTGAAACGTCATCGAACCTGCTAACATGGGCGGCGTATTCCACAGTCAGTCTCGACACCAACGGACAGGCGACGGCGACTTGTCCGAGCACGCCTGCGTCCCTCTTTCTGCGCGGACGGCTCGTTGGGCTGTAAAAAGGGGCCCACGAGGTTCGCTCTTTCTCGCCCTTGCCACCCGTCACCTTGCCGAAAGCTGCAAACCTTGCCGCCTTCTTCGTTTCCGTTCAACGCGTAAGATCGAACACGGAGTTGCGCACCCGGTCTCTCGCTCCTTAACAACTGGCCCGAGTGGTGTCGCAATTTCGTTAACCCCTTAACCAAAGGATACCGTATGGCAAAGCAGTCGAAGAATAATCCACCCGTTCAGAAAATTCGTCACGGCGCCGTGAGTGCAAGCATCTGGCGAGCGGAAACGGACAAAGGACCGATGTTCAATGTCACGTTTCAGCGAGCGTATCGGGATGGCGACACGTGGAAGAATTCGAGCACCTTCGGTCAAAGAGACTTGTTGGTTGTGAGCCTGATCTCCGCGCGCGCGTTCGAGTGGATTGCCACTCAGCCCCGAAAGGCAAAACAGCCGGCAGCGTCTCCGAAGAATCCAGACGATGTTCCGTATTGATTCCGTCCCGCCGGCGCTCGCTCAGTCATACCCTCTCTGCAAAAGCGGAGAGGGTATTTTTGTCGGACGATCAAAAGTGTTGGCCTTCACTCGTGCCTATCCCAAAAAGAAACCATTGAACTCAAACTTTGGCTTCGTTTTGGTAGACGTTGTTCTTCTCCCTAATGAAAGTCTTCCGGACGAATAGGAGTTGGCGGAGAATAAAGAGGATACTGTTTAACATCAGATCGCGAAATTATGCTCCGACAGATCGCCTCGGGTGACGCTCTATACAAGTGTTTCAGATAACTTACAATCCTCCTCCGAGTGTTCATGAATTCCGCTGAACGTTCCGATTCGGAATAAAGGTCAGCAACCGAGCACAGAGGCCGGTCGTCCAAAAGTGGAGAAGGCTCTTCGGCTTTCCAATCTGTTTCGAACTGTTTCGTGTCGTGTGCATACAGAACCCGAACGAGATTCGCAGTCAGCTTCCACTTCAACGATTCATCGCTGGAAACTAAAGCAAGCTTGGCACCTCTCGCAAATGCGCCGATGGCACTTCCGAGCCGATTGGATTCGTTGGATTTTGATTTAATTGAGGTGAGTTCAGCCCATCCTTTCGCTCGTTCCGCCAGAATCGTCTCATTCAATGTTCCATAGCACATACGAACGGACCGAACCGCTTCAGTAGTAACTAACGCGGTTTCGCTTTTGAGCGCGATCAGCAGTTCAGCCTCCAGCGACTGAGCCGAGGTGGCGAGCTCGAGTTGTGCTTGGTCGCGTGCAAAGCGCATCGTTCCTTGATTGTGCGCGAGCACCCGGTTCGCACTAAATTGCGCCCATTTTCTGATCCACAGTGGGCACTTGTCTGCAAATTCAAGTAGGCTGGTGGAAAGTTTTACCCAAAAGTGATCGCGGTAATGATTAAAGAAAACCTGCTGCCCTGTTTTTGCGCGTGCCGCATATTTCGCACCGCGAAAGAGTGTGCAGCTTGCAACTGCAACGTTCGCTATTCGCGTGAAGCGAGCCTTGGCTTGTGCCCACCATCGTGTGGAATTCGAGGAAGGACGAGCAAGCGACACCGCGAAAGAGCGATACGCAAAAGCGATTGCGCGGATTGAGGGATCGCTGAATTCTTCTTTTAACCACTCGCACGCGTTGCTCGCAGACTGCATGTCATGGCGATGGCCGAACTGCCTGACGTAATATTCCGCAAGTACCGGCAAATCTTCGGCGTCGTGTTTTTGATTCGACAAAAATGCTCTTAGGGCCGACACGAGATTCGCGTCAAATGTTGAACATGCGTTCACCAAACTTGCCACGAAATGCAGGGCTTGGTGTGGTTGCAGCCGCTTAACAATTCGTTTTGCATCCTCTGCAAATTGCGATTTTGCTTCATCCGCCTTCCTCTTTGGCCACGCGGCGTAGGCGTTGCCACAGAAATGGTGCGCGAGTCGAACGGCCAGACTCAATCTACCGTCACTGTGTTCGCAAAGTTGGGAATGGTGCGTCGTTATCCTCCCATCTTTTCCGTTCCTGCGACTATCAACCGCAATCAGGAATTCACTTTTCAAGACCTCAGGCCCGGAAATAATGCGGTCTTGTTCGCCCGGCCTTCGATTGATAACGATGCAATTGCCATCGGAAGCCATCCACTTCTTCAGCATGGGCCGAAGGTCTGGGTCATTGAAACCGTATCCCACGGAAATAAAAAGTTGCGGCGCTTGCAGGTCAGCGCAAATCAACTTCCACAACTTTTCCAGACGTTCCGGCTTCCAAATAAGTTTACTCATTTGGGAAAACGCGAATACAAGCGTGTCTCGTTGGCTGAGGCAGCCATGTAATTTGATCAGTTGAATTTCTTTGCCGCTAGCGTAGCGGCGCACAAAGGAAGGAAGAATCTTGTTAGCTTCTGGCCACTTCTCTGGTTTGAGCGTGTCCTCGATGCACTGATCGTAATTAGTCGTCAGGAGTGTGATCCGATCCGCGTAACCCTTTTCCAAGATTGCTTCCGAGGCTTGCACAAGTCCCGCGTGATTTCCGTTGGCCTGATTGGTGCCGCACGCGAGACGAATCAGATCGAAGGCGACATTTGGTTCTGCCGCGTGCACGCAGCCCATGAATTGCTCAAAGGCTAAATCTTCCACCAAAGTGCGAAGATGCGGTTTGGTCTCCGCTTCAGAGTCGCTACGCAGTAAGCAAGTCACGTCTTGCAGCCGAGAAAACACTTCATCGTTTAGGTTTGCTCGCTCGACTGCGAATTCGTGCAACCCATCGAAAACCCCTTCGTCCCTCACCTCGCCCACGCTTGCACAATTGCTCGGTGGGAAATAAGACACGGCCGACCCAATCAAAAAGACAATATGGCGATGTCTGCCGGATTCGATCTTCGCAACCAACTCTCCAAAAACATCATTGTTCTCGGATTGCACGCCGACAAGGTTGCCGCAAAGCGCAAAGCGTGACGACTCCATTTTAGGCTCGCTCGGCTGTAATGTGAGGAAATGGAGCTTTCTCGCCTGCCCCGATTCAGGCGTACTGCCGTCGGTGCCCCGATTCATTTGACGGCACGCGACCGCAAAATTGTCCGGCTGATTCAGCGGCGTCGTTTTCTTCGTTCCTCCCAGATTGTGGTGCTTAGTGGCGGCAGTTCGCAGCAGGTTTTGCGACGATTGCAATTGCTCTACCACCACGGCTTCTTGGAGCGTCCCCGCGCGCAACTCGACTATTATTATCGCAGTGGTTCGCAACACATCGTTTATGGTTTAGGGAACAAAGGGGCGCTGCTTTTGCAAAAGGAGTTTGGCACCACGTCGCACACGTCTTCCTGGGGCGAGAAGAACCGCGCCGCTGGCAGGATTTTTTTGGAACATGCTCTTTTGGTTTCTGATGTGATGGTTTCAATTGAACTCGCTTGTCGCGTTAGTGGAATCCGGTTGCTCACCGAAGATGAGCTTGCGGGCGCATTCAACGCAAACGGGAAGCGCCCACTGTTTCGGTGGAAAGTAAAAGTGAACTCTCGGTTGCGACTCGGTGTCGTTCCCGACCAGGCGTTCGCGTTGGAATTTACGGATCAGACAGGCAACCGCGAGCGTTCCCTTTTCTTTCTCGAAGCCGACCGGGGGACGATGCCGGTAATGCGCCGAAACCTTTCTCAGACTTCCTTCTACCGCAAACTTCTCGCCTACGAAGCCACTTGGTCACAGTCAATTCATCGCCGCCGTTTCGGGTTCAATCGTTTTCGCGTGCTCACCGTGACCACGAGCGCCGCGCGAGTGAAGTCACTCGTCGAGGCGTGCTCACGATTGAAACGCGGACGCGGATTGTTCCTGTTTGCCGACCGTAGCGTTTTGAAAAATCCAGACGACATCCTGGCCTCGGTGTGGCAAACCGGGATACCCGGAGCAACCGACAGCTTCTTGACGTAAGCGGCAAATCTTCCCGTCTCGTGGGTCAGGCGATTCTCCGTAGGATTGATCGTGGAAGGCGGTTCATTCACGAGCCGTCAATCGTCCCTTCACAATTCAACCCGAGGAGCATTATGCCCAAATCATTGTTCGTTGACTTCAAGGCCGTCAAAGCGGCCATCACCATGGAACAAGTCCTCGACCATTACGGTCTCTTGGACAAATTCAAACGCAGCGGAGACAGCCTGAGCGGGCCGTGTCCAATCCACAAGGGAAGCAATCCCACGCAGTTCCGAGTGAGCGTGAGCAAGAACCTCTGGCACTGCTTCAGCGAGTGCAAGCACGGCGGCAACACGCTCGACTTCATCGCGAGAATGGAAGACGTGAGCATACACGCGGCGGCCATCAAAGCCATCGAGTGGTTTCAACTCGATCCCGAAGCCGTGCAAGGAAGTTCCGAGGACGGCGAAGAACACCAAGAAGAAACGACGCAACGTGAACGCGCACCCGCCCCAAAGCCCGCTACGAAGAATACCGTTCCCCAGGAAGAAAACGGCGCGCTGAACAAGCCCTTGAAGTTTCGCTTGGACAAGCTGGAACGAGAACACCCGTATCTCATCCGTGAACGCGGGCTGACACTGGAAACCATTGTGGATTTCGGTATCGGCTTCTGCGGCAAGGGCATGATGGCGGATCGCATCGCGATTCCGATTCACAACGTCACAGGCGAAGTCCTCGCCTATGCCGGACGCTGGCCCGGTGAACCCGCTGAGGACACGCCTAAATACAAACTGCCCCAAGGTTTCCGAAAATCGCTGGAGCTTTTCAACCTTGACCGGGCCATCAAAGAGCCGGCGGACAAACCGCTCGTCATCGTCGAAGGCTTCTTCGACGCGATGAAGCTCCACCAGAACGGCTGGCGCAAAGTCGTTGCCCTCATGGGCAGCACGATGTCCGCCGCTCAGGAGGAACTGATTCGCAAGCACACGAACGCCGGCAGCCACGTCATCATCATGCTCGACGAAGACGAAGCCGGGCAGACAGGGAGCGACGACATTGCCGCACGTCTGGCGAAATTCTGTTTCGTCACAACGCATGTCTTCGATGAACCGAACACGCAGCCGGAGCAGTTGTTCCCCGAGGACTTGGTAGAAATTCTGGAGGGCGTGCCATGAACGGCGACGGCGAACAGCCGGAGCTCTTCGGCCTCGTGTGGCTTCAGATGCGCTACCCGTTCCGACTCCGTGTCAACGACCTGTTTCGCATGGACGGCAGGCTCTGCCGCGTCGTCCGCGTCAATGAATCCGCAGCGGTGATTCTCATGAACCGGCCAATGCGCCGATTCACGACGCGCTTCGACAAGCCCGTTCGTTTTCAACCAGGGCCAGCTATGTTCCGCATCTCACCCAACTCCGAGGTGGAAATCCTCAACTACAAACCCCCGCAACTTAAGAAACGAAAACCACGCAGAAATTGAAAGGAGCATTGCATGAAAACCTATGAAGGCCGACGAGAAGGCTACGCCGCCATCGTCACCGTAGATGGCCGCCCGCTCAATCCCCGGCTCGACTTGTGGAATCACAGTCCGACGGGATTCGAATGGGGCTACTGCGGCAGCGGTCCGGCGCAACTCGCGCTCGCCATCATCGCCGATCACCTGGGCAACGACAGACAAGCGTTGGACATGTATCAACGCTTCAAGTGGGTGGCGGTAGTCGAACTCCCGCGACGGCGTTGGAAGCTCACCAGTCACGAGATTGATGTGTTACTGCAATTCGTGCAGGAGCCACAAACAGTGCCCGGAGGTGTCGCATGAAAAACGCCGTGAAGCGGTATTGGGAAGTCTGCGACACGGTTGACGTGGAAGCAAACTCGCCACATGAAGCCATTGACGTGGCTCACGAGCTGCCGGTGGACATCACGAAAGCTGAATACGTTCCAGACTCCATGAACAGCTTCCCTGACGACGACGTGCAGCCACTCCTCGCAGGAGGTGCATCGTGAATGCCACAACCTATCCAATCGCCAAGTTTCGTTGTGGCAAAATCGTCACGACTCCCAATGCCCTTGAACGTCTGACGCGCGAGGACATCTTACGCGGAATTGGGCAGCATCAGGCGGGTGACTGGGGTGACGTGAACGAACACGACCAGCAAGCCAACGAGCGTGCGCTCACCGAAGGCACGCGGCTCTGGTCGGTCTATCAAGCCGCCAACGGCACGATGTTCTGGATCATCACCGAGGCGGATCGTTCCGCAACAACCGTTCTGTTGCCCGAGGACTACTAACAACCCGGAGGGAATGGTATGAAAGCGAAAGTCAGTCGTATCGTCTGGAAACGTTGCGAACCGGGTTGGTGGGATGCGATGAGCGGCAACGCCTACGCAGGCTGGAGCGTTGCGCGCCAGTGCCGTGTTCGTCGGATCAAACGACGGCGGCAGCAGTATCGGTGCGGTTGGTATGTGTTCAACGATGCGATCAGCAAAATGATTGGCCCGTTCAGGACACCCGAAACCGCCATGCGGGCCTGCCCGCTCTCAACCGGCTAATTGCTCAACACCCCTTTCGACTCACTCGAAAGGGGCTTTTTCATTCCTGCCATCTCCGGCAAGAGTGGGCGTCTTTGGCCGATTGCCAGAGTGCCTTACGCTTCAGAGCGGGTTCACAAGGTTCTTTTCATAACCACACATCACAGGAGCAATCGCATGAACATTCAATCGTATGAACGCATCACCAAACGGATCGTCGCGCTGCTTGAGCAAGGCACCGTTCCTTGGCACAAGCCGTGGACAGTTAAAACTGGCCTGCCTCGGAATCTCGTCACGCAAAAGCCGTATCGCGGCATCAATGTCTTCCTGCTCATGGCGATGAGCTATGAGTCACCGCACTGGCTCACGTTTCGTCAGGCCATTCAACTGGGCGGCAGTGTTAGGAAGGGCGAAAAATCCTGCCCGGTCGTCTTCTGGAAACAGTTGAAGATGGAAGATGAGGCCTCCGGCGAGTCACGGAAGATTCCGCTGCTTCGGCTGTATCATGTTTTCAACATCGCGCAATGCGACGGATTGAAGGGCGCACCGAAGGAAATTCCACTGGCCGCCACCAAACCGGCGGAGATCGTGGCGCACATGCCACAGCCGCCTGCTCTGAAGCACGGCATGGCGCAGGCGTTCTATTCGCCGTCCGAAGATACCGTTGGAATGCCGGCACGGGAACGGTTCGATGGCGAAGCCGGCTATTACGCCACGCTTTTTCACGAACTGGTCCACTCAACAGGCCACGAGAAGCGCCTGAAGCGCCCGACCATTACCGAACGCAACGGGTTTGGTTCCGATCCCTATTGCAAAGAGGAGTTGGTTGCCGAACTCGGCAGTGCGTTTCTGTGCGGCTACGCCGACATCGTTGACCGGACCATTGACAACTCCGCTGCCTACCTTGAAGGCTGGCTGAAGCAGTTCAGAAGTGACCGCACGCTCATCGTCTCGGCGGCAGCACAGGCGCAGAAGGCGGCGGACTTCATTCTTGGTCGGACATTCGCGGAAAGCGAGGTCCCCCATGACTGAGTCAATTCAACCGGTCCCCCGACGGAGGCAGAACAGTAATCCCAAGGAATATAAGGTGGTCGCGCTACGGGAATGTCCTGTGCCGGAGCAGATGCGAATCTGCGACACGCCGGACACCGCTGCCGCCTATTGGCGTCTTCACATCGCGACGAATCCGTATTTCAATCCTGAATGCGAATGCTTCGCGGTGCTCTTGTTGAACACGCGGCGTCGAGTCAAAGGACATCAACTCCTGACCATCGGCACACTGGACACGATCCTTGTGCATCCACGCGAAGTGTTTCGAGCGGCGGTGATCGCTGCGGCGTCTGCTGTGATGCTCATGCACAATCACCCATCCGGCGACCCGACGCCGTCGGAAGCCGACATCAAAGTGACGCGCGATCTGATTCGTGCCGGCCAGTTGATGAAAATTGACGTACTCGACCACGTCATCATGGGCAACCCAAACCGAACTTCGCTTCGCGAGATGGGTTTCTTCTACTCGTGACCTCAAGAGCCTCGTCCAAGACACGGATGAGGCTTTTTTGCTGTAGTAACCTCGCAGCCCTTCTTGGCCACCATTGAGTTTTAATGAGGAGACCCTTGTTAAAGGACCCAGAGGCATCTCACTTTAGGCAGGCTCTTGCCTTCCAGAAGTTCGTCGAATATCGAGTAGTCTGACCGAGGCAAAAACTTCGATTGTGGTCTTGCTAAAGCCTCGCAAGGTGATTCAATCGTCATCGACACGGAAGGAAAACTTACGAACCCCAAACCAATGACAGATTGGCGGCTTCGGCTGCTGCCCACTGGAAACCGGCATTTTCTTCGAAAGGACATATTCAAGGCATGCACCAAAACGAGCGTGTCTGAGATCGTTCCTATAAGGAATACCAGTATCTTTCGAGAGACGTGATTAGGACACGCCTCTTCGCTTGCCAGCGCGGATCAGAGCACCGAACTCAGAAGAGGCATTATGAAGAACCATCGCAGATTCGTTTTGAAACTGTTGGCTTCCGTCTTTGCGCTGACGGAAATCGCGGGTTCGGCCCAGACAACTATTTTCTCTGACAATTTCTCCGGCTCGTATCCTGGCGCTTGGAGCATCGGCCACGATGGTGGAGGTGGAAGCTACGCTTGGGCTTGGCCAAACGGATACGCCCATGAATATAGCGGAACTTCAAGCGGGCAATTCTTTTATCCAGACAATCTCCATGTCTATATGGAGCGGCGAGGCGTCAGTTTGGTGGGCTATACGAGTGCGGCGCTGAACTTTAGTTACATCGCTGATACCGAAACAACCTTCGACTTCTTCACTGTCAACATTCGGGATTCATCAGGAGTGTGGCACGAGATGTTCCGCAAAAGCGGTCCAACAGATCCTCTGAACTGGACCTCCAAGCAGATAGATTTAAGCCAATTTGCAGGACAGTCGGGTCTGTATATCCAATTTCGGTTCGACAGCGATGGTTCGGTGAGCGGTTCTCCTTATGACGGAGTTTTTGTTGACGGAGTCAGTTTGGTTGCTACAGCAACACCATTCGTTCCATATTTCAGTAACGCGCGGATTGTCAATCGTGTGGATCAAGACGGCGATGGGTACGCACGCCAGTTCGACATCGAGTTTGATGTCGATTCGAATGTGGCGGGCAACTATTACGTGAAAATTTGGGAGGACGACGGCGGTTTCGGCTTGGACGACTACCTCACTCAAAGCGCAACATTCGCCGTGAACGGGACGCCAGCCGACTATCACGGCGTGACGATTGCGTGCAGCAGCTACGCCAGTGACTTGGGGCACGGCACGGCGGAATTCAGGCTCGACCTCTACAACGCAGCCAATGACACGCTCGTCCAAACTTGGAGGCCTGCTAATGATCCCGACCTAGGTAATGTGTTGGTTGAATTGAGCAGCGAGGACTTCCTTCCAGATCCCTATGGTGTTGGCGCTCTCGAACCGTCAGGGATTGGATTGTTCTCCACCATTCCAGTGGAGAACCGTAACAACCTTACGGATTTGGCAAATCTCAAAAATAATGGCCTGTATTACGGCAACCGACCGGTAAATTCGACCGACCGCAAACTGATAATAGCAATCCACGGCTGGAACTTGAATGGCGTTAATGACGCACGCTTAACGAGTATCTCGGGTGCGATAAACACTGCCATTGCGTCTGGCCAAATCAGCGCGGATTGGCGCGTAATCGCATATGATTGGTCGCGTGACGCGGACACCGGAATTACTGATGCAACCTTGCAATCTAAACAGACAAAATTGGCCAATGCACCGCTCAATAGGAACAACGTGGAACCTGAAATATGGTTTGAGAGCGGTGCTACGCAAGCCGCCGAGCGGGCTTACCAACACGGACTCTTGATCGGGGCAAAAATCCTCCAGCAAGTGGGAGCCGGTAATTTGCAGGCAGTTCACTTGGTCGGCCA
>SCTL01000615.1 GCA_004297495.1 Verrucomicrobiota bacterium | reverse complement strand
TTTGTCTGCCACTGGCGTTGTTGCTCGGGTATTTGATGGCCGACCCGCTGGATTCAAGCAGCCTGGGCATCGTGGTGATGGTGATTTCGGTGCTGCTGATGCCGTTGTTGATGAAATGGCATCATCCCCTGCTGGTGCTGACTTGCAACTCGGCTTTCACCTTCACTTTTCTGCCTGGCTCTCCGCCGATGTGGATTCCCCTGGCGGCCATGGGGCTGGTGTTTGCGCTGTTGAACCGGGCGGTGGACGCGAACCGGCGCTTACTGGTCGGCGGTCAGGTGGTTTGGTCGCTGCTGGCGCTCTCCGCGGTGGTCTTAATCACCGCGTTGAGCACCGGCGGCGTGAACATCCGGTCCATGGGCGGAGCCACCTATGGCGGCAGCCGTTACTTCTTTATTTTCGGCGCGGTGGCGATGTATTTCGTGCTGGCGAGCCAGCGGATTGCGCCGGGCCGCGCGTTGTTTTTCGTCTCGATGTTTTTTCTCTCCGGGGCCACGGCCTTGTTAAGCAATCTGGCGTATTTTTTTGGCGAACGGTTTTACGTCATTTATTATTTCATCACCCCGGCGGCGGCGATGGCGCAGGCTTCGATGCAAAACGGCCTGGGTAGCGGCGGACTGGCGCGCCTCAGCGGCTGCTCAGACCTTGCCGGAGCGGTGTCCCTGTATTTCGCCGCGCGTTACGGCATGCGTGGCATTCTGGACCTCACGCGTCCGTGGCGACTGTTCACGGTCCTGTTGTTCATGGCTACCGGTTTGCTGGGTGGATTTCGCTCGCTGTTTTTGTTTCTGGGTTTCGTTTTCGTCGTCTTGTTCTTTCTCGAGAAACTGCACCGCACGCAACTGCTGATCGTGGCGGTGATGCTCGTGGTGGTGGGCGCGGCGGGGTTGGTGCCGTTTGCCAGGAAACTGCCCCTGAACGCCCAACGCGCGTTGAGCTTCCTGCCGATTGACGTTGATCCGGCGGCCCGAGCCTCGGCGCGGGGCTCGATCGAATGGCGCGTGGACATGTGGAAAGAGGTGATTGACGAGGTGCCGCGCTACCTTCTGAAAGGTCGCGGTTACCGGATTGATCCCACCGATCTCTACATGGCGGACGAGAACTCCGCCCGCGGCTTCGGCCTGCCAGCCCAATGGGCGATCGTCTCGGGAGATTATCACAACGGGCCCTTGAGCGTCCTGATTCCCTTCGGTCTCTGGGGTGCGCTGGCCATGCTTTGGTTTATGTGGGCTTCGCTCCGGCTCTTGTACCGGAACTGTATTCACGGCGATCCACAGAATGCCTTGCTGAACCGCGCCTTGTTTGCCTGCTTTCTGGTGCGTTCCATTTTTTTCCTTTTCCTGGTTGGCGGCCTGGCTTCCGACTTGCCGTATTTGGTCGCGCTGGTCGCGTTGGGTATCAGTTTCAATCGTGGTGAAGTCCGCACGGAGGCGGCTGAGGAATGGCAGTTCGAGGCTCAACCTGAAATCATATGACTGGCCGGCCTCGACATTTCTCCAAACGCGGCGACCGGATGAACGCAACCGGTGCGCGCCCTGTCCATGAGACCATGCACCAAGCAAACGACGGGCGGGTGATTGCCGGCCGTGAGAACTGGGTTATGCTTACCCCGAGTACCTGATGACGAACGCCTCTTCTGTAATCAAATCGCTCATCATCTACACCGTCTGCATTCCGTTGGCGGTGTTCCTCGGGTATTTGCTCACCAATCCACTGGACTGGGGCACTTTCATCACCTTCATGTTGATCGGCGTGGTGCTGGCCATGCCTTTCATCCTGCGCTTCCACTACCCGATCATGATGTTTTTTTTCAATCTCGGAGCGGTGGCGTTCTTTCTGCCTGGACGTCCCCAAACGTGGCTGGTGGGCATCGCGATCAGTTATGCCATCTCGCTCACGCACCGGATTCTGAACAAAAACGTCCAGCCCATTCGCGTCGGGGAAATCAGCCGGCCACTGATCGCCTTGCTGATCGTGGTGCTGGTCACGGCGCAAATGACCGGCGGCATCGGTTTCCGCGTGTTTGGCAGTTCCACCTTCGGCGGGAAGCGCTACTTCTTCATGCTCGTCTCGATTTTGGGTTATTACGCGATGGTCGCCCAGCGCATCCCCGTCCACAAAGCCGCCTTGTACACCGGGCTGTTCTTTCTCGGCGGAGTCACCTGCGTGATCGGCGATCTGTTTTCAGTCATTGATCCGAGTTTTCGCTACATCTTTCTTTTCTTTCCGGTCTATTCGTTGAGCGGCGCTCCTTTGGAACTCGGCGTGACCCGGCTCTCGGGTGTTAGCGCCGCGTGTGGCGCTGTTTTCAGTTTCATGCTCGCCCGCTACGGAATCCGGGGGATTTTTCTGGGTGGAAAACCCCTGCGGCTGTTGTTGTTTGTCGGCATCACGGGATTCGGATTGTTCGGCGGATTCCGCTCGTACCTGATGAACTGCGTCATGGTGTTTGGCCTGTTGTTTTTCATGGAAGGGTTGCATCGCACCAAGCTCTTCCCCAGCTTTGCCTTGCTTGCTGCGTTGGGTCTGGCTTTGACGGTTCCGTTCCTCAGCAGCTTTCCCATGAACATCCAGCGCAGTCTGGCCTTCCTGCCCGTGCCCATTGACCCGATGGCGCGCAAGTCCGCGGAAATGTCCTCCGAGTGGCGGTTGGAAATCTGGAAAGCCGTGCTGCCGCAGGTGCCGCAGCACCTCCTGTTGGGCAAGGGCCTCGCCATGTCGGCCAGCGACTACGGGGCCACGACCATGGAAGAATCCCGTGCCTCGGCCGATCAATGGGTCGCCGCCCTTTCCGGCGACTATCACAACGGCCCCCTCTCGGTCGTGATGACCTTCGGCATCTGGGGCGTCCTGGTCTTTTTCTGGCTGGTCATCGCCAGCCTGAAAGTGCTGCACAACAACTACCGCTACGGCGACCCGGCGCTACGCACCTACAACGCCCTCTTTCTGGCCAGTTACATCACGAAGGTGTTCATGTTCCTGTTCGTCGTCGGCTCATTCTATTCCGAGGTCACTCAATTCGCCGGCTGGTTGGGCTTCTGCATTGCGCTCAACGGCGGCGTCGCCCGGCCCGTCCGCACGCCGCTGGCCACCGCCAAGCCGGAAAAAGAGTACGTCACCGTGTTGCCCTCAACCCGGCCCGCGCTCAGCCGTGGAACGTGAATCGGCCCGCCCCGGTAACCGGCGCTTGACCCTGAACGGCGTCTCCCCTTCACTCGCGCCATGCAATTTTCCATCGTCACTCCGAGCTATCGCAATTCGGAGTGGTTGAAACTCTGCATCGCTTCCGTCGCCGATCAGGGAGTGTCGCTGGAACACATCGTTCAAGATGCCGGCTCGGACGACGGCACCCTCGACTGGCTGCTCGCCGACTCGCGCGTCACCGCTCACGTCGAGAAGGATTCCGGCATGTACGACGCCATCAACCGCGGTCTCGCCAGGGCGCGCGGCGAAATCTGCGCCTACTTGAATTGTGACGAACAGTATCTCCCCGGCGCACTTCACGCGGTGGAAGATTTCTTCAGTTCCCATCCCAATGTGGATGTCCTCTTCGCCGATTTCATCGTCGTGAACCCCGGCGGCGAATACCTTTTCCACCGGAAGGTCCAGACCCCGCTCAAAAATCATCTGCGCGTTTCCCACCTGCCGGCATTTTCGTGCGCCATGTTTTTCCGCCGCCGCGTCATCACCGGGATGGGCATTCACTTTGACAGCCGGCTGCGCGCTGTTGGCGACGGCGATTGGGTGCTCCGGCTGCTGGAGCGCGGTGTAACCATGGCCGTGATGCGGCAATTCACTTCCGTCTTCACGCTGCACGATGAAAATCTCGGCGAAAGTCCGGCAGCGAAGGATGAAGCCATGGCCATGCATGCCGCGGCTCCCTTCTGGGTTCGCGCGACCAAGCCAGTCTGGATTTTACACCACCGCCTCCGCCGGCTTCTGGGTGGGATGTATTCTCAAGCCCCATTTTCCTTCAGCCCTTACACCCGCCAAAGCCAGCCACACCGCACCACGCGCGCGGTGCCGTCGCCGCGTTCGCGGTGGCGACCGCTCCCACCGCGCACTAAGACATGAACAAGGTTGCTCACCACGTTTCAGGTCGAAGAGATGAGAGATGTTGTTTGCCGGCTCTGCATTTGAGAATGTAAACGGAATGAGCATTGACCTGCGCAAATGGAAAGAGATTCCCGCGGAAGAACTGGATGCGCTCGAACGCTCACTCAGCAGGTTCTATCGCCAGCCGCCGCCCAGTTACTATCAAATCGCCGAGCAATCGGCGCACGGCTACACGCCGGCGGAGCGCCCGTTCCATTGTCATTTGGTAAGCCAGATCAAGCCCGGCATGACAGTATTGGAAGCCGGCTGCGGCACCGCGCATCTGTGTCCATACATTGAAGCCCGTGGCGGAAGTTATACCGGCGTGGACCACTCGGAAGCCTTGCTGGCGCAGAACGCGAAACGTTTTCCGGGCGCGCGATTCTTCCCCGTGGGCACAAAGCTCAACGAGCAATTCAATCTCGTCGCCAGCCTCTACACTCTCGAGCACATCGTCCATCCGCCCGCCTATCTCGAAAACCTCTGGCAAGCTTGCCGGCCCGGCGGCCTCATCGGCATCATCTGCCCTGAGTTC
Source organism: Verrucomicrobiota bacterium (assembly GCA_004297495.1). GTDB lineage: Bacteria > Verrucomicrobiota > Verrucomicrobiia > Limisphaerales > JADLHS01 > SCTL01. Next base: position 6,274 of record SCTL01000615.1, on the reverse strand, counting down.
ATCGAATCGCCCGCGCCCGCGCCGAGTGTTTTCTACGGTCACACGCCGCGGCGACTGCGGCGGAAATTCCAGCGCTTCCAACTCGGCGACGCCCTCGGGCATCTGCTGGATGTGAAGTTGCGCGCCCCGCGCTGGCAGGCCGCCGCGCGCGCAGCCGCGCCCGGTGCGTTCTGGATCAACCTCCGCCCGCGTGTGCTTCAGGGAGCGGAATACGAAATTGACACCGACGCCGTCCACATGACGCGGTTGAAAGACCTCGTTTGGTTTCTAAAAGAGAAAGGCGCGGAAATCGTCTGCACGTCGGCGGACCTGCCGGGAGTCTCGGCGGAAATTCTCAAATATAATTGCTACGTGCTCGCGAGAAAGCCGGAGGCCCCCGCCGCCAAATGAAACGTGTCGTCTTTCTCAACGCCCTCGGCCTCGGCGATGCTGAGAAGACCGCGCCTGCGCGTCCGCCCGTCCATAATGCCAGCTTCGCCATGCGCATTCTTCCATCTCCGTCCGCTACGGATTCAGCACGACGATGAACTGGAAACTGCTCCGCCCCGCTCCCTGGCTCGACACCCGCGCGCGTTTCGTCACCTCAACGCCGCGTGCCAGCGCGCTGCTCGATCTCGGTTCCTCCGATGGCGAAACGCTCCGCCACTTCGCCGAGTTGCGCCCCGACTTGCGGCTGTTTGCCGCCGATAAATTTGGAGCGCCGGAAAAATATCCCGCCGGCTGCGACTTCCGTCGGGCTGATTTTGAATCCGCCAGTCTGCCCTGGCCCGAGGCCCGCATGGACGCCGTGACTTGCATGCATGTCGTCGAACATTTGCAGAATTGTGAAAACCTGATGCGCGAAGCCACTCGCGTGCTGAAGCCAGGCGGCGCGATTTATTTTGAAACGCCGCATCCCAAAACTACCGGCCTGCCGCGCCTCGGAGAAAAATTCACGATGAACTTCCACGACGATCCCACGCATGTGCGGCCCGTGCCCGTTGAGGAACTTGCGGCCCTCGCCACTCGCTGCGGTTTGCGCCCCGTGCAACAAGGCATTTCCCGCAACTGGCTCTTTGCGCTGGCCCATCCGTTTTTCGCTCTGCTCCCGGACAGCCGCAAAAAATTCACCGCGCGCGTGCATTGGCTCGGCTGGTCGGCTTATCTTGTCGCCCGCAAACCGCAGTGAAACCGAAACTGCTCATCATGGAACTTTGGGGGCTGGGCGATCTCGTCATCGCCACGCCGTTCCTGCGCGCCGCCGCCGAGCGCTTCGATGTCACCCTCGTCGCCAAGCCCTACGCGCTCGACCTCCAGCAACGCCTCTGGCCCGGCGTGCGCGTGCGCCCGTTCGTCGCGCCGTGGACCGCCTTCAAAGGCAAATACCGTCTCTGGCGTTGGCCGTGGCTGGACGCGTTTCGATTGCTTCGCGAATTGAGCCGGGCGAAATTCGATGTCGCCCTTTCCGCCCGCTGGGATCCGCGCGACCACATCCTGCTGGCGTTGAGCGGCGCGGCGACGCGGCTGGGTTTCTCCCGGTTGCGCAGCGAGATTTTTCTCACGCGCAATTTGCGCCGGCCGGATTTGCGCGGTCATCGCTACGAATACTGGCGCGCGTTGGGCCGCGAGTTGGGCCTGAGCGTGCCGGAGCGGGAAGCGATTCCCGTCACGCCCAACGGTTCGCACCACGCCATTTTGGTCCACACCGGCGCGGGCCAGCCGATTCGCGTCTGGCCGCTGGAGCGCTACCGGCTGCTGGTGCAGCAACTGCGCGCGGACGGCTTCACGGTGCTGCTGGCGTGCGATCCCGATCAACGTGACTGGTGGCGTCAGGCAGGCGAACCCGAAGTGCAAACCCCCGAGACAGTCGCGCAACTGCTCGCCCTGGTGGATCGCGCGGGCGTTTTTGTGGGGAATGATTCCGGACCGGGCCATCTCGCGGCGGCGTGCGGTCTGCCCACCTTCACCGTCTTCGGGCCGCAACTGCCGGAATGGTTTGCGCCGTTGCATCCGCGCGCCGAGTGGGTCGAGGGCGAGGCGTGTCCCTACAAACCCTGCTCCGATTACTGCCGCTTCGACCGCCCGCGTTGCATGACGGAACTGGGCGCCGAACTGGTGATTGGCCGGCTGCGTTATTTCCTGCGCAACCTCTCGCCGCCCGCGCCGGAAAAAAATCCCGCGGGCGCGGTCATTTGAAGAAGCCGATGATGAAGCCGATGGCGAAAAGAATCATCGCCGCGACGGCCACGCCCGCCTGGGTGGCGGTGCAGATCCTCACCGCGCGCTCGCCATGGCGGGTGGCTTCCTGCACCTGGGAATCCAGCAACTTGTCGGCCTCCTGCTGATACAGCGAGAACGCGGGAAACAATTGCGTCCGGCACAATTGCATCGCCGCTTCCGCCTGGCCTGATTCGACAAACTGAAAAATGTTCTCGCGGCTGGACAAATATGTCTCGCGACTGCGCATGAGCAGTTCGAAATGATTGCTGTCGCTGGGGGAGTTGATGAAGGTGGCGAACGCCAGCAAGTTCGTTTCCGTGGACCGGCTGGTGTTTTGGATTTCCTCCCACACCGCCTTGCGATCTTGCGGCGAAGTCATGAGCAACAGGCGCAAGGTTGACTTGAAACCCTGATCAATGGTCGCGTTCGCGCCGCTCAAATACCGCAACGCCGGCATTTTCTCCGCCACGATTCCGCGGACCTCCTGTTTCAAATAACTCAGACTGCCGAACCCCAGTGTGCCCACCACCAGCAAACCCAGCAGCCCGGCCACCGCGCCGCGAACCGAAACCAGTCCGTGCAGCGCGTTCACGATGCCGCCCATGCCCGAATACTTCCCCTGGGTTGAACTGCGGCTCGCCTGCGCCGCCTCGCGCACGGTGTCGGCATAAACCTCGCGCATGGCCGCCCCTTTGTTGTCCCAGTCGTAATTCTCCATCACCGCCCGCCGCGCTTCCCGTCCCTCGGTCATCACCAATTTGCGATCGTCGGCGTAACGGCGGATGGCGGCCGCCAGGCCCGCCACCACTTCGCGGCGTTTGCCGACGGGGACGCGGACGCCGCACCCGCCTTGCACCGCCACGGCCGGCCCGCCGCAATCCAGGCAGATCGCCGGCAACTCGTTCGCCATCGCTTCGATCAGCGCGTAGCCGCCCGTGTCATGCAGGCTCGGAAACAGAAACACGTCATGCTCCGGATAAATTTTCAGCACTTCATCTCGCGGCAATCGTCCCTTGAAGAAGACCCGGTTCTCCAGACCCAGCCGCCGCGCCTGCTTCTCCGCCGCGACTTGATAATTCCCCGATCCGTAGAGCGTCAAAATCGCGTCCGCGCCCGCCGTCGCAAGCGCGTCCAGCGCCAGGTCCACGCCTTTGAGCGTGATGAGATTCCCGACGAACAGCAATTTCAACGGTCCTTCCGGGACGCGATGTGGACGAAACGGAATTTCTTTCACGCGCAAGCCAATCGTCGGCATCAATTGCGACGCGAACCCGAGCCGGCGAAACGTGTTCACCATGTCCTGCGTGGACGCCAGAATCTTGGTGGTCACGGAAGCGCGTTTGGAAAGCATCTGGAACGGCGCCGCCTGCACGAAGTTGTTCAAACCGCGCAGACTTTCCGTCAGCAGCGACGGCGGATGTCGCCACGGCAGCATCGAAAGCTTCACATACTCGATCCCGCCAATCGGCCCCCAGATGCTCGGCACGCCATGGCCCCAGATCGCGGTGGGATACCGGAAACCGGCGAAGGTCACATGATGCATCAAATCGAACTGGTGCATCTGGTGCAGCTGCCTGGCCAAATCATGCGCCGACCGCTGCCACAGCATGTAATACCATTTCACCGCCCGCGTTTTGCGCTTCAAATCCAGCAACGGCTGGCTGCGGTCGTGATAAACGAACGTCGGCAGCGGTTGTTTTCCCTCCAGCCGTGTCAACTCCGCCTCGATGCTCGCGCGATTGTTTTCCCGCGTCAGCACCACGACGTCGTGAAAGCGCGCCATCTGCAACGCCCATTGCCAGCCCACTTCCGGCTCGGACCCCTTGCCCGGCTCGCACGCATAAGCGGAGATGAGAACTTTCAATCGCCTCGACATCTTTCGCGCCAGCCTAAACACCGCCTGCGTCCGCAGCAAGCCTCCGTGCCTCGGCACTGGAGGTTGAATGTTGAATGTTGAATCTCCTCGCTCTCCTCCCCAAACTTCCCCATGCCTCATTGGCTGATCCAAGCCGCGCTGCGGGATTGCATCTCGTGGCTGCCCCAAAGCCAGCGCTGGAACGAACTCTTCCAGCGCCACGTCACGCGCTCGTTGCCGCTCACCCCCGCGCGCTTCGAGGAATGGCTGAAATGAACTCCGGACTCGCCAGCCGCGTCTTTCTTTCCGCCGCCCAGCGAAGCGCGTTGCAAGCCGGCGTCGGCATTTACGTGTTTCACAAAATCGCGCCCGCGCCGCGCGGCACGCGCGATCCGTTTGAATACACCGCACCGGAAATTTTGCGGCGGAAACTCACCGCGCTCAAATCCGCCTGCGACGACGGAATCACGCTCGATGCGTTCGCGGATTCACCGGGCGAATGTCAGGAAAGTTTTGCGCTCACCTTTGACGACGGCTATCGCAACACGGTGGAAAATGGATTGCCGATCCTCCGCGAGTTGGGCCTGAAGGCCACGCTCTACGTCGTGGCCGGAAAAATCGGCGGCGAAAATTCGTGGGATCAAGCCAAGGGCGACGTGCCGGAAAAACTCGCCGACAAAGAACTGCTCGCCGAGTGGCTCGCCGCCGGCCACAGCCTCGGCTCGCACAGCCTTACGCATCCGAACCTGCGGAAAATTTCCCCGGCGCGCGCGCGCGAAGAAATTTTCTCCAGCAAAAAACTGCTCGAAGACACGTTCGGTGTTGGCGTGCGCCATTTCTGTTATCCCTACGGCTCGTTCAACGCGCCGATTCGCGATCTTGTCGCCGAGGCCGGCTACGCCACGGCCACCACGGTGGAGTTCGGCGTGGCTGCGCCGGGCGAATCGCTCTTTGAGCTGCCCCGCCTCCCCGCATTGACCGCGGCGCAATGGGCGCACAAGGCGCTGCATCGCGCCAAACGGGAAGTCGGCCTGGCCTGAATGGGCGGGCGATTTTTCGCCGAAAGCCCTGCCGCCTCCGGGTTTTTTATTGAGTAAAAGCCTGCCGTTGAGTATCCACTACTCTGGTACAGAGTTGTAATGAACGAATCGCAGACCATAAACGAACCGCTGGGTTTTACCGACGAGGTGCGCCGCTTCTGGCGGCGGATTCCGGAGAAAGGCTTTTTCTTTCCCCTGATGCTGGCGTGGCTGGCGTTGTTCCAGTTCCTCGGCAATTCAACGCTCGGTTACGAGAACACGCCCTCGCTGTTCAAACTGATGTACATTTTTTATTCCAAGAAGAACGATTTTTCGGACGACAGCCACGGGTTGTTCATTCCGTTCGTGGTGCTGGCGTTGCTGTGGTGGAAACGCGCGGAACTGCTGTCGGTGAAGACGCGGCTGTGGTGGCCGGGGCTGGCGATCGTGGCCGGGTCGGTCTGTCTGCACGTGTTGGGCTATCTGGTGCAGCAACCGCGCCTGAGCGTCGTGGCGGTGTTCACGGGCATTTACGGACTGATGGGCCTGGCGTGGGGGCCGCAGTTGCTGCGGGCAATTTTCTTTCCGTTTCTGCTGTTCGTATTCATGGTGCCGCTCGGGTCGCTGGCGGAATTCGTTACGGTGCCGTTGCGCCACGCGGTCACGCGGCTGGTGGTGTTCATCGCGCACGATCTCGTCGGCATCAATCTGGCCGCCAACGGCACGGCGCTGGTCAAGTTGCCCTCTGGTTATCAATACGAAGTCGCGGCGGCATGCAGCGGCATCCGCAGTCTGATCGCCGTCTCGGCCATCGCGCTGATTTACGGGTTCACTTGTTTCAACGGTTTCTGGCGGCGCGCGGTCCTGCTCGCGTCGGCGTTTCCGCTGGCGGTGTTGGGCAACACGTTCCGGATGCTGGTGATCGTGGAGGAAGCCGAGCGGGCCGGGCAGGAAGCCGGTGTGCGCGCGCACGACAGCGCGTTCTGGAGTATGTTGCCGTACGTGCCGGCGATCTTTGGTCTGCTGTGGCTGGGCCGCTGGCTGGGTGAAAAACGCGCGGGCCCGGGCGCGAATTCCGGCGCGCAACTCAACCCGGGGAATTCACCCGCATGAAACGACAGAAGCTGATGCTCCTCATCGCCACTCTGCTGCTGATGGCTGCGGGCGCGGGCGCGGTGGTGTTCATGCGCGCCCATCAGCA
>SCTL01000614.1 GCA_004297495.1 Verrucomicrobiota bacterium | reverse complement strand
CACGAAGTTGTGGTCCGTCGGATTGCCGTACCACGCCGGGCGCGGCAACAGCAGCTTGAACTCGCCGCGACCCACCGCGCTGCGCGTCAGCGTCGCGAGCAGTGACTCGTAAATCTTCGCCACCTCGCCATCGCGCGGCTCGACCGGCCAGCGTCCGAGTTGCACGGGCACGCGCAACTTCGCGCCCTCAAGCTGGCCCTCGTGCAGGAAACGCATTCCTGGTAATCCTAGAATCACCAGCGCGGCGGCGCGCAGTTCCGCGTGGGAAAATTTCGTGGCCGCGCGATCCTCGTCATGGTTCTCCAGAAAGTGAACGCTCGATTCGACGAACCGCGCGGAGGATTCGAGCAGACGGCGTTGCGCGCCCATGTAATTGCGCCAGATCAAATCGTCGTAGAGTTGCTTGTCGTAGGTGTAATCGAACCCGAGCGATTGCAGCGTGCCTTCCAGCCCCCAATAAACCTCCGCCATGAAAATGAAACCCGGCTGCGCGCGCTTCACGGCGGTGATCGCCCCGGCCCAGAATTCCGACGCGGGCATTTTTTCCGCGCACGGCAGATGCGCCCACGTGCGGGTGAAAACTTCGTTGAGCAGCAGCATCGCCATGTCGCAACGCACGCCGTCGCAACGCGCGGCCACGTCGAGCAGCAATTCGCGCATCGCGTCGCGCGCCGACTGCCGGCGATATTCCACCTGCGCCACGTCCGTCCACGGCGCGAAATACGGATCCTTGCCGTTGGCGATCCAGCGCACGCCATCCGCCGTGGGTTGCGCAAATGTCCCCTCGGTTTCCTGCGCGCTTTGCACGAACAACTCCGGTCGCTCCGCCAGCCACGCGTGATCAATGCCCAGATGATTCGGCACGAAATCCAGAATCAGTTTCATCCCGCGCTCGTGAAGCTGCTCGCGAAATGTTTTAAAACCCGCCTCGCCGCCCAGCGCCGCCGGCACTTCATACGCCGCGATGGAATACGGCGATCCCGCGACGTCTTCCTCGCGCCAGCCCGGCAGCACGCGGTCGTAATTCATGACGAGGCCGGGTTCGTGCAGCGCGATTTCGCGCGCGCGCGGGCCGGTCGTCCAGACGCCCATGAGCCAGATGTGGGTGAAGCCGCGCCGTTCCCAATCCGCGAAAGTGCTTTCGGGAATCGAGCCGAGCGTGACCGGTTGCTGGAGTTGCGCGGACAAAGCGTTCAGCCAGCAGCGCGTGTTGATTTCGTAGAGGAGTGGATGCCCCATGCGTTGCGCGCGGACTTTAGCACGACGCGTCCGCGTCGCAATCGGAAATCCGCGCGGGCAAATTCAAATTCACGACAGCGGATTTAATCAAAGGCTCTCCCTCACCCCGGCCCTCTCCCGCTGGGAGAGGGAGAATCTTTCGCCGTCTCACAACAAACCTGAGCCGGAGGTTGGTGCGATGTTGCCGAGCGAACAGATGCCGTCGCAGGCTGCTCCCTCTCCCATCGGATGGGAGAGGGTCGGGGTGAGGGCCGCTTTTCCGACGCCGAATAATTCCCGCGCGCCGCCGGCTACTCGTAAATTTCGTAAAGCGTGTCGTCCAAAACAAACTGTACATTTTGTCCGAGCGCGAGATAGGGCAGCGCGCGGCGTTCCTTCGCGGCGAAGGCGAAATACTCCGTCGTGTTGAACTGGATGCGCTGGCGTTTGGCGCTTTGGAATTTCTGTGCGGCGGCATCCACCCATTGCTTCTCGTTCTGGAAAAAGTTTTTGCCGGCGCGGAACTCACCCTGTTGCGAGAATTGCACGAGGCGCACTTTGCTGTCAGCTGAAAGCGCCAAGGATGCCGGTGGCGGTGTAGCAGTGACGCCGAGCGCGCGGCTGGCTTCGAGTGCGCCACTGGCTGAAGCAACTGCGGGAGCATCCGCCAGTTTCAAAGCCCCGCCGTAGCGCGCGCCGGAAACCGCTTTCTCGCCATCTTTGTCCAATTTGAAGTAACTCCAATTCGCTGCGGCTTCCTTGCGCGCGATCGCGTCGGTGTTCAACTGCGGCAAGGACTGCATCGCCAGCGGCACGGCGCGGCGCGTTTCATCTTCGATGATGAGATAAGCGGTGTAAGGCGTGACGATGCCGTATTTACGGGCGAGTTCGGTGACCTCGTCGCGCAACTCGGCGTTCTCGCCGTGCAGACGGATTTCGTCGAGCAGATAGCCGACGCGGCGCGTGGCCCAGAGGCGCGGGATGAATTCATGATCGCTCGCCTCGCCGGGAAATTTCACCTCGTAAGTGAACTTGCGCGTCGCGGCGTTCACTGTGCCTTCGAGCATGACGGCGGAATCGCCCTTGCCGGAATAGCGGCCCACGAGCACGAGCTGATCGCCGCGAAACATATCGGGCAGCGGCGCGGGATAAAGCTTTGTGGCGCGCACGTCGCCGGTGAATTTGAGCGTGGGATTCGCCAGCGCCGGGTCTTTGATTTTCGCGATGAAGCTGGAGACTTTCACTTCCAGGTCTTCCTCGGGCAAAACGTATTGGCTCACAGCGCGCGTGTCTTCCGTGATGCGGTCGAGCAAGTGCGTGTTCACATCCGTGCCGATGCCGAAGCAGAAGACGCGCGTGCGGTTTTCGTTTTGACGTTTCACGTTGGTGATAATCTGTTCCTCATCCGTCGTGCCGATGGTGGGCCGGCCATCGGTGAGAAAGATGACAATAAACGGTCGCCGGCTGTCGGTAGGGGCGCGTTCCACCGCGTCCCTACCATCGCGAAGAGCGAGCGCCTTCTTCAACGCGTCATCAATCGCCGTACCGCCGATGGGTTTCAAATCCTTGATGAACTCGTTCGCCTTCTCGCGATTCGATTTGCTCGCGCTCACAAGTTTGTCGAACAGCGGTTCAACCTCTGTGGAGAAACGAATGATCTCAAACCGGTCGCCGTCGTTCAGATTCTCCACGCAGAACTGGAGCGCCTTCTTCGCCTGCTCCAGTTTCTTGCCCGCCATCGAACCGGACGTATCGAGCACGAACGCCACGTCTTTCGCCACGACTTGTTTGTCCTTCACATCCATGCCCGGCGACGCGAGCAGCAGGAAATAGCCGTCCTCGCCGCTCGTGCGATACGTCAGCAGGTTCACGCCGAGTTCGTCCTTCTCTGGCGCGAAGTAGAGCGCGAGATCGGCGTCGGGCTGCGCGTCGGTCGCCTCGTAACCGACCACCGCGCGGCGCGGGCCGTCGCGTTTGATCTCGACCGCGTGGCTCGGCGAGTAGATGGACTTGAGCGGCTGCTTGGTTTCCAGTTCCACTTTCACGCTCACGGACTTCACCGGCTTGGACGAAAATTTTCCGGCATTGAGCGGCAACGTGTAACTAACCAGCCCGTCGTCCGCGCGCAAAAGCTGCGTGTAGGCCAGCGTGATGCGCTTGCGGCTGTTCGGCTCGATGGGAAAGATGCGCACCTTGAAGACGTCGCGGTCGGCGAATTCGAGCAACGCGGGATCGCGCAGCTTGCGCACGATGTCCTCGTAAATCTGGCGGGCCTTGTCGGCGGCGAGCAATTCGGCCTCGACCGGCTTGCCGTCAATTTCCATCGTGAACTTGTCGAGGTGC